>CAZFTV010000140.1:3154-5388 GCA_964521765.1 uncultured Eubacteriales bacterium | reverse complement strand
CCGGTACTTGTCGGCCTGGCGCCAGACGGTCTCCGACTGGGGCTCCACCCCGCCCACGCCGCACAGCACGACCACCCCGCCGTCGAGCACCCGAAGGGAGCGCTCCACCTCGGCCGTGAAATCCACATGGCCCGGGGTGTCGATGATGTTGATGCGATGGTCATTCCAGGAGCAGGTCGTGGCGGCGGAGGTGATGGTGATCCCCCGCTCCTGCTCCAGGGCCATCCAATCCATGACCGCTGTGCCCTCGTCGACTTCGCCCATCTTGTACGTGATGCCCGTGTAGAAGAGGATGCGCTCCGTGGTCGTCGTCTTTCCGGCATCGATGTGGGCCATAATGCCGATGTTCCTGACGCCGTTGATCGAATGCAATCGCGCCAAACCTCTTCTCCATCTTGCTCAAGCCAGCGGCCCGTATCTCACATTCACCATCTGTAATGAGCAAAAGCCCGGTTCGCTTCTGCCATTTTGTGCGTATCCTCTCGCTTCTTGACCGCGCCGCCGCGGTTGTTGACCGCGTCCATGACTTCGGCGAAGAGCTTTTCCCTCATGCTCTTGCCGCCCCTCTCGTAGGCGTAGTGGAGCAGCCAGCGCACCCCCAAGGCGGTCGACCGGTTCAGGGTCACTTCGATCGGCACCTGGTAGGTGGCCCCGCCCACCCGGCGGGACTTGGTCTCCAGGAGCGGCCTGACATTTTCCACGGCCTTTTCCAGCGTTTTCAAGGGATCTTCCTTGGCCTTGTCCCTGATGAGCGACATGACGCCGTAAATGGTCGCCTCGGCCGTGCTCTTTTTTCCCTTTTTCATGAAACTGCTGACGAATTTGGAGATGAGGCTGCTGTTGTAGACCACGTCGGGCGGCAAAGGCCTCTTCTTGATCTTCCCTCTGCGCGGCATGGGCGGCTCCTCTACTTGGCGGCTTTCTTCTCTTTGGGCTTCTTGGCGCCGTAACAGGATCGAGCCTGCATCCGGCTCTGAACACCCTCGCTGTCCAGCGTTCCGCGGATGATATGGTAACGCACGCCGGGCAGGTCCTTGACCCGTCCGCCGCGGATGAGGACGATCGAATGTTCCTGGAGATTATGACCTACGCCGGGAATATAGCCCGTCACCTCGATATTGTTCGAGAGCCGGATGCGGGCCACCTTGCGCATGGCCGAATTCGGCTTCTTGGGCGTCGTCGTAAACACACGCGTGCAAACGCCCCGCTTCTGTGGGCAGTTCTCCAGGGCGGGAGACTTGCTTTTGTCCCTCTTGAACATCCGTCCTTTTCTGATCAATTGATTGACTGTCGGCAAAACAAAAACTCCTCAAAATAACGATTTTGTGATCCATCCCGGAGCAGGGAGTGCTAACGCGAGACGAATAGACGGATATTAGCAAATATCCCTTGTCATGTCAAGATTTTGGCCGTTTTTTATATGGCTCCCGGGCTCGGAGCAAAATTCCTGGCCGCGGCCGGAAAAATCGCGTTTTTCGGCTTTGTATCCCCTTCGAAACCCGGGTTTTCCATGGGAATTTGTTCCCGCGGCTATTCCGTACGGCTTCGCCCGCTAATCAATCCGGCCCACGTCCAGCAAGGCCTCCTCAGCCTCCCTCACCGGGGAAGACTCCGGGTCTTCCCTGATCTCGACATCGCGGTAGAACTTATAACCCGTTCCCGCGGGGATCAGCCTGCCCATGATGATGTTTTCCTTGAGGCTCCTGAGATGGTCCACCTTGCCGTAGAGGCTGGCCTCGGTCAGGACCCGGGTCGTCTCCTGGAAGGAGGCGGCGGAGATGAAGCTCTCGGTGCTCAAGGCGCTCTTGGTGATGCCCAGGAGCATGGGACGGGCCTTGGCCGGCTTGCCGCCCTTTTTCATCACCTTCTTGTTCTCCTCCTGGAAGATGAACTTGTCCGCCTGCTCGTCCACGAGAAACTCGGTGTCCCCCACTTCCTCGACTTTGACCCAGCGGAGCATCTGGCGGATGATGGTCTCGACGTGCTTGTCGTTGATGGACACGCCCTGCAGCCTGTAGACTTCCTGGATTTCCCGGAGCAGATACTCGGCCAGCTCCTTCTCGCCCAGGACGCGGAGGATGTCATGGGGATTGACGGGGCCGTCCATGAGCGGCGTCCCGGCCCGGATGCGCTCCCCGTCGCCCACGCTCAGGTGGGCTCCCTTGGGGATGAGGTACTCCTTCTCCCCTACGAAATCCGACTTGACGCCGAGCTTCCTGTAGCCGCGGATCAGG
>CAZFTV010000140.1:0-3079 GCA_964521765.1 uncultured Eubacteriales bacterium | reverse complement strand
TCGAACAATTCCTCGGCCCGGGGCAGGCCGCCGGTGATGTCCTTGGTCCGGGCGGCTTCCCGGGGGATTTTGGCCAGGATGTCGCCGGCCGAGATCTTATCCCCCTCCTTGACGCTCAAGTTGGCTCCCGCGGGAAGAAAATACCTTCGCAGGACCGCGGGCTCCTCTTTTTTCGTCTTGGGGTTCACCTCCCGGCGGCGGGGATCGATGATCTCCGCCCGCGGCTGCATCTTCTCGTCCTTGGGGTCGATGATGACCGGCGTGATGCGTCCGGTGAACTCGTCCTGGACCTCCTCCATGGTCAGCCCCAGGGCCACGTCCCTGAACTGGACCTGGCCCGAATCCTCGGTCAGGATCAGGGTGTTAAAGGGGTCCCACTCGGCGAAATGCTGGCGGGCTTTGACCGGCTGTCCTTCCTTGATCAGGAGCTTGGCGCCGTAAGGCACCTGGTAGTGTTCGACCTCGCGGCCGCGATGGTCGAGGATGGCGATGTTGGCGTTGCGGTTGACGACCACCAGGTCCCCCTCGCGGTTGACGATGGACTTCATGCTGTCGAAGCGGAGCACGCCCTCGTTCTTGGCCTCGAGTTGCGACTTCTCCATGCCCCGCACGGCGATGCCGCCGTGGTGGAAGGTGCGCATGGTGAGCTGCGTGCCGGGCTCGCCGATGGACTGGGCGGCGATGATGCCCACCGCCTCCCCCAACTCGACCATGTAGCCCGAAGCCATGTTGCGGCCGTAGCACAGCTGGCAAACCCCCCGTTTGGACTCGCAGGTCAGCAGCGAGCGGATCTTGACCCGCTCGATGCCCTGATTCATGAACTCCTCGGCCACCTGCTCGGTGATCTCCTGATTGACGTCCACGATCGGTTTGCGGGTGTCGGGGTGGACGACCCTCTCCAGGGAGGTGCGGCCGACGATACGGTCATTGAACGGCTCGATGATCTCGCCGTTCTCGACGATGGCCGTGACGATGATGCCCTTGAGCGTGCCGCAGTCGTGCTGGTCGACGATGACTTCCTGGGCGACGTCCACAAGCTTGCGGGTCAGGTATCCGGAGTTGGCCGTCTTGAGGGCCGTGTCGGCCAGCCCCTTCCGGGCGCCGTTGGTGGAGATGAAGTACTGGAGGACGTTCAGGCCCTCGCGGAGGTTGGAGACGATGGGCGTCTCGATGATCTCGCCCGATGGCTTGGACATCAGGCCGCGCATTCCGGCCAACTGGCGGATCTGCTGCTTGTTGCCCCGCGAGCCGGAGTCCGACATGACGTATAGGGGGTTGAGCTCTTTCCCCTCGGTGCTGATCCTTTTCATCTCGGCCAGCATGGCGCTCGACACCTTGTCGGTGACGTCCCCCCAGATCTCGACCACCTGATTGAAGCGCTCGCCGGCGGAGATGCGGCCCTCCCGGTAATCGGTCTCGATGGACTGCACCTGACGCTGCGCTTTCTCCACGAGAACGCTCTTTTCCCTGGGGATGACGAAATCGTCGATGCCCAAAGAGAAGCCGGCCTGGGTGGCCATGGCGAACCCCAGGGCTTTCAGCCGGTCCAGGGTCTCGACCGTCGGCTCCAGCCCGACCCGGAGGTAGATGGAAAAGATCAGGCTCTCCATGCCCTTTTTCTTCAGCACGCCGTTGACGAACGGCGTCCCCGGAGGCAAGTTGTCGTTAAACACGATCCGGCCAGGCGTCGTCTCCACCAGCTCGTTCTTCTTGTCCACGACCGGGCAGGTCAGGATGGCCTGGTCGTCGTAATAGGCGGCCAGGTTCATGTACGGCCCGCTGAGCCTCAGGCTGATCAGGGCGTGGAGGCCGACTTCCTTGTTCTCCAGGGCCAGGAGAACCTCCTCCTTGGAGGTGAAGATCCGTCCCTCCCCCTTCTCGTTTTTCTTGGCCAACGTGGCGTAATAGCAGCCCAGGACCATGTCCTGGCTGGGGATGGTCAACGGCCGGCCGTGTGCCGGGGAGAGGATGTTTTTCGTAGAGAGCATGAGCGTCGAGGCCTCGACCTGCGCTTCGACCGACAGGGGGATGTGGACGGCCATTTGGTCACCGTCGAAGTCGGCGTTGAAGGCGGCGCACACCAGGGGGTGGATTTGGATGGCTTTGCCCTCCACCAGCAGGGGCTCGAAGGCTTGAATGCCCAGCCTGTGGAGCGTCGGGGCGCGGTTGAGGAGGATGGGATGCTCCTTGACGACTTCCTCCAGGAAATCCCAGACCTCGGGGCGCTCCTGTTCGTGCCACTCGCGGGCGATCTTGACGCTGGGCACGAGTCCCTCCTTCTCCAGCTTATGGAAGATGAAGGGCTTGAAGAGCTCCAGGGCCATCTTCTTCGGCAGCCCGCACTGGTGGAGCTTGAGCTCCGGGCCGACGACGATGACCGAACGGCCGGAGTAGTCCACGCGCTTCCCCAGCAGGTTCTGGCGGAAGCGGCCCTGCTTGCCCCGCAGGGCTTCGCTCAGCGACTTGAGCGGCCTCCGGTTGGCTCCCAGGTGGACGCGCCCCCGTTTGCCGTTGTCGAACAGGGCGTCCACGGCTTCCTGGAGCATCCGTTTCTCGTTGCGGATGATGAGCTCAGGCGCCTTGAGCTCAATAAGCTTCTTCAGACGGTTGTTGCGGTTGATCACCCGCCGGTAGAGGTCATTCAGATCGGAGGTGGCGAACCGTCCTCCGTCCAGACGGACAAGGGGCCGCAGGTCGGGGGGAATGACGGGAATGACATCCAGAATCATCCAGTCCGCGTGGTTGCCCGACTTCTTCAAGGCCTTGAAGACCCTCAAGCGCTTGGCGTAGCGGAGGCGGCGCTGCTGGGAGGTTTCCTTCTTCATCAGCCGCCGCAGCCTTTCGCCTTCCTTTTTGATGTCGATCCGCAGCAGGAGGGTCTTGATGGCCTCGGCGCCGATGCCCACATCGAACTTGTCGCCGAACTTGTCCTGCGCTTCCTTGAGCTCGTCCTCGTTGAGGAGCTGTTTCTCCTTGAGGGGCGTGTCGCCCGGGTTGAGGACGATCGAGGACTCGAAATACAGCACCTTCTCCAGGTCCTTGATGGACAGGTCGAGGACCAGCCCGATGCGCGAGGGGG
>CAZFTV010000139.1:0-5396 GCA_964521765.1 uncultured Eubacteriales bacterium | reverse complement strand
GGCGGATAGCCGGGAGGGTCGAGGCGGCATGCGCGGTTCAGCAAGGAATCGGCGGATTTCAAGGGTCATGGCCTTTCCTCGCCGTCCGGCTGAGCTGAGCCTCCGGAGGAGGCGAATCGCGAAGCCGCCGAGAAATCCGTCGATTCCGCAGCGCCCGGAACCACGCCGGGCGCCGAGGCCCTTCCGGCTGTCCGCCTAAACGGCTTGATCCACAACAGCAGCGCCGGCAGCGTGGTCAGAGAGGCCAGGGCGGCGAGCAGCATCGACACGGCCATCATTCCCCCGAAATGACGCAGAGGGCTCATGCTCGACAGAAGGAGCACGAGGAAGCCCATGGTCACGGCCAGGGAATTGGCCAGGATGGCCCGCCCTTTTTCCCGGAAGGCCGCGGCCACGGCTTCCTCCAGGCTCCTCGTCCTCTCCAACGCCCGCCTCACTCCGTAAACGAAATGGATCGTGTAATCGATGCCCACACCGAACGACACGCCGGCGATCATCATCGTGGCGTAGTCGAGCGGGATCCGGGCCAGCCCCAGCGTGCCGTAAACGGCGGCCACGGTGACGATGACGGGCGCGAGGCTGATGAGGCCCAGCCGGAACGATTTCCTCATGGCCGACATGAGCAGGAAGGTGATGACCAGGGCCAGGGCCAGGGATTGGACCTGGGACACGAGAAGGAAATAGTCCAGGCGGGCCAGAGCGGACGGCGTGCCGCTCTGCTCGATGAGGAAGAGCCCCGCATCCCCGGCGGCGGGCGCCGCGACGCGGCCCGCGGGAAGGACGGCCAGGTCGTCCGCGGGCTCGGCCAGGAGGCCCGTGATTTTGCGGCGGGCGTTCTCGTCCCGCCGCGCCTTGTCTGGCAGCAGGTCCTCGAGCGCCGCCCAGGCGCGGGCGGCAAAAACCGCCGTCCTTGTCTCGCCGAGCCTGAGCGCCAGAGTCTCGGCCGCATCCGCGGCCAGCGCCTCATCGAACTCGCCGGAGGAAATATGGCGCCTCAACAAGGCGAGCCAGCCCGCCTTCGGGTCCGAAGCGGAGGCGGCCTCGCCCAGGAGGCCGCGGAGCAGGCGTTCCCGGGCATCTTCCCTCATGAGGAACGGGAAACTTTCGGAGCGGATATATTCTCCGAAGATTCGCTCCGCCAGCTCCAGGACGTCTCCGTCGGCGGGTTCCGGCATGCGCCCGGCGAGCCGGAGCAGCCTCTGCCGGGCCTCTCCCGCATCGAAGGCGGCGCCGTTGCCGTAGCGACGGGCCAGCCAGGCAAGCTCCTCGGCGGTGAGCGCGACTTCGGCGCGCCGGACTTCCTCTCTGTCCCTCCCGGACAGCTCAGGCATGCGGTATTCCATCCAGGGCGAGGAGAATTCCCGGCGAAGGTCGTCCCCGAGCCGGGCATGGATACTCCTCATCAAGCGCGTGGCCGAGGAAGAGGCCTTGGTGACGACCAAGCACTCGGAGGCGTCCTCGGTGACGAGCTGACCGATCTCGCGCCGCCCCTCGAGAAAAAACCACAAGTTGGAAACGCCCGAGTCCGAGGCGGGAATGGCATAGGAGCCGTTGAGCTGAAAATTCATCTCCTGGACGAGGTCGGCCGCCGAGAAGGGAAGGCCGGTGTCGTCGATGTCGAGCAGCATGTTCGAGGCGCGCCTCACGAGGCGCAGAGGTTTCTGGGTGGGGTGGTAGCCGTGGGGCCTTGACTTCGGGAAACCGGGGCCGCCAGGCGGGAAGGCGGGCCCAGGATCTCAGCCGGCCTAAAACCGATTCCGTTTGATGCCCCGCCGCTTCCGCCTCGAGGCGCCGCCGATATTCCTCCTCCGGAAGCGCGCCGCCCGACTGGACATAGAGAGTGAGAGGGTAGGCGCCGCCGAAATGCTCTTGGGCGATTCCCGCGCCCTGACGCGGCGGGCTGCCCGGGGAATAGTACTCCGTGAAGTTCACTTCGCGCTCGATGCGGGGGATCCAAGCCAGGAAGAAGAGCAGGACCAGCAGCGATAGAATCAGAATCAGCCGGTGGCGCTTCAAGACCCATCGGGAGAGGAGGCTCACCAGGGCGGTGAAACCGGCCGCCGACGGGGCGGCGCCTCTCCGTCCGTCCTTCCGGGACGAAGCCATGCCGGCCGGAATGAGGGTCAGGGCAATGATGAGAGCGAACAATATGCCCCAGGCGGACTGGACGCTGAAATCCTTGATGATGGTCAGCTTGGCCGAATAAAACGACAGGAACCCGCCGATGGTCGTCAGGGCGGCGAGCGTGATCGGCAGCGCGACCTGCCGTACGGCTTCCCGGATTCCTCTCCGCCCGTCCGGCCCGGCGCTTTCGGCCTGTATGCGGTCCAGGAGATGGATGCCGTATTCCGAGCCCAGGGCGATGAGCAGCACGGGCACGGCCGGCGTGATGAGCGTCATCTTCCAGCGGAAAAGGGCCATGAAGCCGAAGACCCAGAAGGAGGCGAGGCCCACGACGAGGAGCGGATAGACGACGCCCGCGGCGCGGCGGAAGGTGTAAAAGAGGACGAGCATGACCAGGAGGGCGATGAGGGGCACAAGCTTGCCCAGGTCGGAGCCGACAATCGTGTCGGCGAAATAGGCGTCCGAGGGGATGCCAGAATAATGAACCTCGGCCTTGCGGCCCAGCCGCTCCTCGACAAGGGGACGGACTTCCTCCCGGAAAGTCCGGATGGGGTCGTCCTCGCCTCGGAGGTAAACGGCCAGGGCCAGCCATCGCCCGTCGCCCGAAACGACGTTGTTGACGTAGCTCTCCTTGTGAAGGGCGTACTCTTTCAACTCCTCCAGGTCGGCCGGCGAATCGGGGATCCCGTCCAGGAAATCCTTGATCTCAAGCATGTCGCCCGACTTCTCGATGTAGGGCACGTTGGCGATCGAAGTCACGAGGAAGACATGCCGGCTTTCCTGGAGATTCCGGGCGAGATCCCGGACCGTCGTCAGAAACGAGGGCGAGAAGGCTTCGCCCCGCAGGGGACGGGCCATGACCAGGACGAGCTCGTTGGCCCCGAATTTTTCCCCCGTGACCTTGAGGAGCTTGAGCGTCTCGTCCTCTTCCGGGATCCACTGGGTCAGACGGTTCTCGAAGCGAAGGTTTCCGTATTGAAGCCCGAAGAAAAGGGTGATGAGCAGGAGGGCTCCCAGAACCCAGCGCCGTCGCTCGATGATGAAGTCGATGAGTCGGTTTTTCATACGCCTTCCTGGTTAGTGAGCGTTCACTATCATTTTCGGATCCAGGGGGTCGCCGCCTCGCGTTCCGTTCAAGGGATCAGGCCTCGACGCCCAGGAAGAACTGGCTCAGCAGGCGGTCCCCCACCTGGACGAGGGACGCCTCTCTCTTGGACTTGAAGGACCAGAAAGAGAAAGCCGTTTGGACAATGCCCAGGAAATGGATGCCGGCCATGGAGACGTCGACGGCCTTCTTGAAGGCGCCCGACTTCTTGCCCTGGACGATGATCTCCTCGATGTAGGTCCCCAACTCGTTGATGAGGTGATTTAGCTTGTCCAGGAGGTGGCTTTCGCCCAGGTGGATCTCATCCGAGTAGAGGATCTTGAACAAGCCCGGGTAATTTTCCAGGAACCCCAAGTGCTGGCGCAGGAGCTGGCGGAGCTGCTGGCGCGGGTCGCGGGCGCTCTTTTTCACGGCGGCGTACTGGGCCTGGGCCATGGTCAAGGACTCGTCCAGGATGAGCTCGATGATCTCCCGCTTGGACTTGAAGTGCCTGTAGAGGGCCGACTCGGTGAAGCCGACCTCCTTGGCGATGCGGGCCACGGTCAGCCCCTTGACCCCGTACTCGTCCACGATGCGCAGACAGGTGAGGATGATCTTGTTCTTCCGGCTGTCGGAGGCCAGGGCGAAAATCGAGCCGTTCATGTTAGTGAATACTCACTCACATTATAGGCCGCCCAAAACGCGTGTCAAGTCCCTCAATGTTATAATTATAAAATTGGGATTTTCGCTAAAAGGAGGCGAGATGATGAAACGCAAACATATCGGGCGAAGAGGGTTCCTCAAGACCTCCACCCTGGGACTGGCGGGCATCGGCACGATGCTCGCGCCGGGATCGTCGCCGGCCGCCGCCCGGGAGGTCCGGAAATCTTCTGTCGCGATCCGCTCTTATAGGACCTTGGGCCGGACGGGGTTCAAAACATCCGACATCGGAATCGGAACCTCCCAGACCTTTCCCCCGGCGGTCATGAGCGCCGCCCTGGACGCGGGAGTGAACTACATCGACACCGCCGAGGGCTACGGCCGGGGCGCCGCGGAGAAGAGCATCGCCGAGGCCATCCGCGGCCGCTCGAGGAGCGCCCTATTCATCACCTCCAAAATCAGGATGTCGGGCCTGACCTCCGTGGAGCAGGTCGAAGAAAGAGTCGGCCAGTGCCTGGACCGTCTCGAAACCGATTATATCGACTGCCTCATGATCCAGGGGGCGGCGACGGCCGCCGAGCTCAAGGATGAGGTTTTCCATCAAGCCATGGACCGCCTCAAAAAAGCGGGCAAGGTGAAGTTCCTCGGCGCGGCCAATCACGGCAGCCGCTTTCAGGGCCAGGGAGAGCCCATGGAAAAAGTCCTCCTGGCCGCGGTCGACGACGGCCGGTTCGACGTCCTGCTCCTCATCTACAACTTCCTTCAAAGGGAGGCCGGGGAACGGATCCTCGAGGCGGCCGCGGGGAAAAACATCGGCACGACGATCATGAAATCCAACCCCCTGGGCCGATACTTCGACTTGAAGGCCCGCGTCGAGCGGATGAAGGCCGAGGGGCAGGTCATCGAAGAAAGGCTTCAGCAATCCCTGGCCCAGATGGAGGAAACAGCCAGGCAGGCCGAGTCTTTCCTCCACGAACACAGCCTGAAGTCTCCCGATGAGATCAAGGCCGCCGCCCTCAAATTCGTCCTCCGGAATCCCCTGGTCCACACCCTGAACCTGGCCTTCAACTCCTACGAAGACGTCGAGAACAGCCTCAAGCTGTCCGGGTCGGGGTTGAAGCCCTCGGAAGAGATCCTGCTCGAGGCCTACGCCCAAGATTGCGGCCGGCTCTACTGCCGCCATGCCTGCGGCGAGTGCGAGTCCCGCTGCCCGGCCGGGGTCCCCGTCAACACGATCATGCGCTACAGCCGATACTTCGACTCACCCGGCGGGGAGAAATATGCCCTGGAGAAATACGCGGGGCTCAAAACGGCCAAGCCCGACGCCTGCCGGGGCTGCCCGGGGTGGTGCGAACAGGCCTGCCCGTATCAGGTCCCCATCCGGGGCTTGCTGGCCGCCGCCCACTCACAATTGACCCTCAACGCGCCGGCCGGATGAGCGCCTCGCCGTCTTCTTGCCTACAGGATCGTCGATAGAGAGGGGCGCCCGCCGGGGCGAACGCCGCTCTTCCATCAGCAAAGCGCGTCA
>CAZFTV010000138.1:835-5464 GCA_964521765.1 uncultured Eubacteriales bacterium | reverse complement strand
GTTCCGGGCGAACAGGTACAACAGGCCAACGGCCGCGATCATGGCCGGGCCGGTGACGAGCAGGAGCTTCCTCGGTTTCTTGCCCATTTCAACCTCCTGTTGTGGCCGTGGGGCCTCTCCGGGGCACCCTCAGCCTGCTATCAGGATGCTTCCGGGCTGGGGGAGGTGTCATCCCCAGGAATGGTGAACCTTTGGCATCGGACCCTGGGGTGAAGGCGGGGAGGGGTCAGACCCGGAAGGCTGCAGGAGCCTTCGGATCGCTGCCGGGAGGCATCAGGAGCCGACGCCCCGAGGCGCGGCTGTGTTTGCCCGCTCCGGACGAGTGTGCTATAAATATTCGGCAGTCGAAGTCGGCCATGAGGAAAAAACCGCTGGGCCGGGGTTTAGGGGTTTTGCTCTTCAGCCTATGCCTGTTCTCTCCGGCTCCCGGTTTTCCCCTCTCGTCGCCCCAGGTCGATCCTTTCTATCTTAAAGCGCTGGCTGACGGGGAGATGCTGCTTGCCGCAGGGGACAGTGCGGACGCCGTCCTCAGGCTGGAAATCGCCGTCTTCGGCCTTCAAAACGACCGGCCCAACCTCTTGAAAGCCCTGGGAACTTACGCCCTGGCCGCCTACAAATCCGGAAAAATCGACAAGGCGCGCGAGGCCGTCGGACAATTGACCGGCCTGATCGGCCAAGCCGGGTTGGCGGAGGTCGGCCTGAGAGAGGCATGGAAGACCGACCTGGCCAAGCTGGCCGCGTATTTCGCCGGAACGCCCGCGGAAGCCGAACGAACACCGGGAATCCGGGTCAGAACGATTTCCAGGCCGAAGGCTGAAGCGGATAAAAAGGCCGGGCCGGAGGACGCCGGCCAAAAGCGCCTGGCCGAGCTCGAGAAACGGGCCAAGAGCGAGCGCGGAAACACCGAGGCGCTCCTCGAGCTCCATGGCCTCCAGCTCCGGCTCGGTGACACGCGCGCGGCGAAGAAAACCCTCGAGAAGCTGGTGAGAGAGGTCCCGCGAGAACCCCGGGGACATTATCTCCTGGGAAAAATTCTTTATGCCGAGAGGAAATTCAAGCACGCCCTGGGGCGGTTCGAAAAGGCGCTCTCATTGAGCGGGGAAGAGGAAGCCGAAAGCCCGCAGTTTCTCACCGGATTGGGCTACTCCATCCTCTCCCTGAACTACCTGGGGCGAAGGCCTGACGTGCGGGAGAAATGTCCGCAATTCATCGAGCGCGCTCCGGAGGAATGGATTTCGAGACTGGACATGGGGGAAAGGGACAGGGCCGTGCTGCGGAACATTTTGGCGCCTTACTATAAAGCCCGAGAGGACGAGAAGACGGCCGGTTCGGAGGCGGGGAAGACCGAGACGGGGAAGAAGGAAGAAGCGGCCCCCCCCCTGCTCCAAGCCGGGAAAAAAGAGGAGCGCCGCAGCCCGGTCCAGACGGACGCCGCCGCCAGGGCTTACGGCGTTTTCGATCAATATCTTCAGGATAACGACCCCGCATCCGCCCGTAGGACCCTGGAAAGGCTGCTCAACCGATATCCATCGGAAGTGAGGGCCGTTTTTTTATTGGCTAGACTTGAATACCGGCAGGGGAAATTCGAGGAGGCCCGGGAGCGTTTCCAGGCCGTGATCAGGGAGTCGAGGCAGAACGGAGACGCGGAGGGGCTCTTGGCCGAGGCGGCGGCCTATCTCGTCCTTTGTCTCCGGGAGACGAAGGGGCATGAGGCGGCCGGGGCCGCGGCCCTGCTTTACCGGCGAGACTTGGAGGGCGCGGTCCTGGACGGACTGGGGCTTGAGGGAGTGGACAAGCAACTCATCCGGGATTACCTCTCCGGCCGGAGGGATGCCGCGGTCGGGGAGCGGACCCTGGACAAAGTCATCGTCCAGGAGACCGGGGAAGGGCTGAGAATAGAGATCGTATGCCTTCCCAAGACCGCCTTCCGGACTTTCGTCCTCGAGCGCGACAGGAAAATCATCGTCGACCTGTTCAACGTTTCCAGGATCCTCTCCGAGCGCGTGATCCCCGTTTCAAAGCGAGGAGTTCAAGCTGTTCGGACCGGCATGTTTCAGGAGAACACGGCCCGCGTCGTCCTGGATATTCAGGGGGACGTGCCAGAGTATGTCGTTCGGGAAACCGAGTCGGGACTGGCCGTTCTCATCCGGTAAAAATCGGCTCCGCCCGCCCCCCTCTCCGTCGCGGCCGGGCCGGGGCGTTTCCTCCGCCGTTCACTTCGTCTCGGCCAGCTTCTTGTAGATCTCGTAGCGGGTTTTGGCCTCCAGCGCGGCCTGGGCGAAGAGCTTTCCGGCGTTTTCGGGAAATTGCTGTTTCAGCGTGCGGTAGCGGATCTCGTTGTCGAGGAAGGCCTGGTATTCCAGCTTGGGATCCTTGGAATCCAGGACGAGGGGGTTCTTGCCCTCCCGGACGAGGAGCGGGTTGTAGCGGTAGAGGACCCAGTAGCCCGAGTCGACGGCCAGCTTCATCTCGGCCATGGGACGGGTCATGTCGATGCCGTGGTTGATGCAGGGCGAGTAGGCGATGATAAGAGACGGCCCCTCGTAGGCCTCGGCTTCGAGGAAGGCGTTGAGGCACTGCTGATAGTTGGCGCCCATGGCCACCGAGGCGATGTAAACGTTGCCGTAGCTCATGGCCATCCGGCCCAGGTCCTTTTTGACCGTCTTCTTTCCCGAAGCGGCAAACTTGGCCACGGCTGCCGTGGGGGTGGCCTTGGAGGCCTGGCCTCCGGTGTTGGAATACACCTCGGTGTCGAGCACCAGGAGGTTCACGTTGCGGTTCATGGCCAGCACGTGGTCGAGGCCGCCGTAGCCGATGTCGTAGGCCCATCCGTCTCCGCCGAAACACCATACGCTCTTGTCGACGAAGAAATCCTGGAGCGAGAGGATCTGCTCCAGGAGGGGCCGGGTCGCGGCCGGGGCTCCGGCCGCCGCTGCGGCAAGCGGACGGCGCGCGGCCTTGGCCGCCGCCTTGGCCTCGTCGTCGGTCTTCGACCAGAGGGAGAGGCACTTCTCCAGGCCCTCTTTCAGGGCGGGGGTCGTTCCCGCGGCCAGGAGCTTCTTGATTGTGTCGAGGAGCAGGCCGCGGTTTGAGTCAACGGCCAGGCGCATGCCGAACCCGTACTCGGCGTTGTCCTCGAACAGGGAGTTGGCCCAGGCCGGTCCCCGGCCTTCCTTGTCCTTGCAGTAAGGGATCGTGGGGAACGTTCCGCCGTAGATCGAGGAACAGCCCGTGGCATTGGCGATGATCATCCGGTCGCCGAAGAGCTGGGAGGCCAGCTTGACATAGGGCGTCTCGCCGCATCCGGCGCAGGCGCCGCTGAATTCGAAGTAGGGCATGAGGAACTGGCTGCCCTTGACCGTTTCGCGCTTCGTCCCGTCCAGGATGTTGTCGGGCAGGCTCTCGAAGAACTCGACCCGGTCCGACTCGCCGGCCGCGCGGGCGTCCTCGATGGGCACGAGCTCGAGGGCCTTGACCTTGGACGGGCAGACGTTGACGCAGCTCTCGCAGCCGTTGCAGTCCTCGACATAGACCTGGAGCCTGTATTCCAGGTTCCTGTCGTTCCGGGTCTTGGACTTGACGGTCGTGAAGCCCGAGGGGGTGTCTTTAAGGTCATCGGGGGCGATCTGCTTGGGACGGATGGCGGCGTGCGGGCAGACGAGGGAGCATTGATTGCACTGGGTGCAGTTCTCCGGGATCCAGCGCGGGACGACGACGGCGATGCCGCGCTTTTCCAGGCGGGTCGTGCCCGTGGGAATCCGCCCGTCGACCGGCATCTTGGACACGGGGATGGAGTCTCCCTGGAAGCGCATCACCGGGCCGATGACCGACTTGACGAAATCGTCGGCCTCCTCGGGGATGAGCCGGACGGGCGGGGCCGAGCGGGTGATCCGGTCGGGCACGGGAACGCGCTCCAGCGCTTCGGAGGTCCGGTCCACGGCCTGCCAGTTCATCTCCACGACGTCCATGCCCTTCTTGAGGAAGGTCTTTTTGATGGCCTCCTTGATCAGGGTCAGGGCCTCGGCCTCGGGCAGCACGCCCGAGACCTTGAAGAAGGCGGCCTGCATGATGGAATTGATGCGCACGCCCAGGCCGAGCTCCCGGGCGATCTTGAGGGCGTCGATGTTGTAAACCTTGATTTTCTTGTCGATGATCGCGCGCTGCATGTCCCCGGTCAAATTGTCGAAAACTTCCCCTGTGCTCCAGTGAGAGTTCAGGAGGAACGTCCCGCCCTCGACGATGCCCCCCAGGATGTCGTAGCGGCCGATGTAGGAGGTCTTGTGGAGGGCTACGAAGTCCACGGTTATGAGCAGGTACTGGGACTGGATCTTCTCCTTGCCGAAGCGCAGGTGGGAGATCGTCACGCCGCCCGACTTCTTGGAGTCGTACTGGAAGTACCCCTGGACGTGCATGTCCGTGTGGTCGCCGATGATCTTGATCGAATTCTTGTTGGCGCCGACCGTTCCGTCCGAGCCGTAGCCCCAGAACTTGCAGCGGACCGTGCCGGGCCGTTCGGTATCGATGGCCGGACCGAGGGGGAGGGACGTGCCCGTCACGTCGTCCTCAATCCCGACCGTGAAGCCGTGGGCGGCCGGGCCGTCAAGGTGGTCGTAGACCGCCTTGACCTGG
>CAZFTV010000138.1:0-789 GCA_964521765.1 uncultured Eubacteriales bacterium | reverse complement strand
CCGGCCGGCCGGCGAGGGCCACGGCGACGTCGAGGTAAAGCGGCTCGCCCAGCGCTCCGGGCTCCTTGGTGCGGTCGAGGACGGCGATCTTTTTGGCCGTGGGCGGGAGGGCGGCGTTGAGGGCCGCGGCGTCGAAGGGCCGATAGAGGCGGACCTTGACCAGACCGAGCTTCTCGCCCCGGGCGTTGAGCCGGCTGAAGGTTTCCTCGATGGTTTCGCAGCCCGACCCCATGGCGATGATGACGCGGTCGGCGTCGGAGGCGCCGGCGTAATCGAAGAGGTGATAGCGCCGACCGACCTTGGCCGCCACCGCGCCCATGCATTCCTGGACGATGGCCGGAACGGCGGCATAGAACGCGTTGACCGTCTCGCGGCCCTGGAAATACACGTCCGGGTTCTGCTGGCCGACCTTCATCATCGGCCTCTCCGGGTTGAGCGCCCGATCCCTGAAATCCTTGATGGCGTCCCCGTCCACGAGCTCGGCCAGCGTCTCATAGGGAATGAGCTCGGCCTTCTGGACTTCGTTCGAGGTCCGGAATCCGTCGAAGAAATGAAGGAAGGGCACCTTGGACTTGAGCGTGGCCAGATGGGCCGCGGCGGCCAGGTCCATGACCTCCTGGACGGAGGCCGAGGCGATCAGGGCGAAGCCCGTGTTGCGAGTGGACATGACGTCGGAGTGGTCGCCGAAGATCGACAGGGATTGGCAGGCCAGCGACCGGGCCGAAACATGGAAGACCGTCGGCAGAAGCTCTCCGGCGATCTTGTGCATGTTGGGCAGCATGAGCATCA
>CAZFTV010000137.1:0-5520 GCA_964521765.1 uncultured Eubacteriales bacterium | reverse complement strand
CCAGCCCTTGATCTGCTTCTCTACGTCGAGGTGGCGGCTGAAGCTGATCCCGCTCGTGCCGCAGAGCGTTTGCAGGATCTCGGTGCCCGGCGTGAGTTCGAGCTTCAGGGAGGCATAGGGCTCGGTGTGGACGCGCACCATCGGGGGGCGACCGCCGGGAAGCTTGAAGGGGCCGGCGCGGCCCCCGCTCATTTCACTCGCGTCCAGGTCTCGGTCCGGCCGAGCAGGATTATGCCCACGAAGCCCTTGAGTCTCAGGACGTCGGCGCTCTCCAGCCACATCCTGCCTTTGTACGTTTTCCCGGAATCGGGGTCATAGACGCGGCCCGCCACCCATTTGCCGTCATCGTATACGAACCCCCACATGATGTTCATCCCCAGAATCTTGTTCGACCTCTTGGCCGGGTCCGGGTTCTTGGCGTCCAGGTCCTCCGGAGTCGTGCTCCAGGTGATCCGGCCGCAGTACTTCTCCCCGCAGCGGTAGATTGTCACATGTCCGTCCCGGGCGGCCACCAGCCAGGTCCCAAGCACCGCCTCCGGCCCGAATTCCGCTCCCAGGGGAGTTATCAGGAGACCGCCAAGAACGATCGCCAACAGCGCGCCCATCGTTTTTCTCATGGCCATCTCTTTGATTCCGTCATCACGCTTGACGGCACGATATCACAGGCTTGGGGCCCTTGGCCATCCCCCGCAGAGGCCCAAAATTGCCGATTCGACCGGCACTACCAAGAATTCGGGTTCAAAACGCTCTGAAACCGGCCCGCGCTCCGTCAAGCCGCCTCAGAACGGGCCCCACTTGAGAAGCACGGCCGGGACGAGGGCCAGCATTCCGAACAGCATCCAGATCAGCATCAACGGAAGGAACCAGCGGGCCCATTTGTCCCAGCGCAGGCGGGCCAGCCCCAGGACGCCCATGGTCACGCCCGAGGTCGGCAGGATTGGGTTGATGTATTCGGCCAGCTGGAAGGCGAAGACCGCGGTCTGTCGGGTGATGCCCACCAAGTCGCCGAGGGGGGCCATGATGGGCATGGTCAGGGCGGCCTGGGCCGTTCCCGAATGGACGAAGAAGTTGATGACGCACTGCGACAGGAACATGAACTGGGAGGAGAGGATAGGATGGAACCGGGAGATCGACGTCTCCATGGCCTGGAGCATCGTGTCCATGATCCGGCCCTCGTCGGCCACGACCAGGATGGCCCGGGCGAAACCGATGATCAGGGCGACGTTGATCATGTCCTTGGCGCCCTCCACGAAGGAGCGGGCCGTCTCATCGCCGCTCAGCCGTCCCGCTATGCCGGAGAGAATCCCGAGAGCCAGGAACAGGCCCGCGATCTCGTCGATGAACCAGCCGAACCTCAAGACGCCCAAAACAAGGAGAGCCATGCCCAGGAGGAAGAGGACGAGGACGACCTTGTGACGTCCGAGGATTTCGACTTTTTCCCGGCCGAGTTTGTCCAGGTCGAGTTTGGCCCGCAACTCTTCGTCCTCGGCGAACGTCGGGCTGAGACGGGGGTCGCGGCTGACGCGGGCGGCGTGTCGCATAACGAACAGGACGGCCAGGGCCGTGCCGACAGCCCAGACGACAAGCCGGAAGCCCAGGCCGGAATAGAGGCGATGCCCTGGGCGATGCCCACGGTGAAGGGGTTGAAGAAGGCGCCGGCGAACCCGGCGGCCGCTCCGACGAAGGGGATGGCCGCTCCGGTGATCGTGTCATAACCCAGGGACAGGGCGAGCGGCACGAAGATCAGGATGAAGGGCATCGTCTCCTCGCACATGCCGAAGACGGCGCCCCCCAGGGAAAAGATGAGCATCGTCACGGGAATGAAAAACAGGCGCAGCGTCCGCCGCCGGCCGAAGCGCAACGCCAGGTTGTGGATGAAGGCCGCCACGGCTCCCGTTTTTTGGATGACGGCGAAGGCGCCGCCGACGATGAAGACAAAGATGATGATCCGGGCGCCCTCGACAAACCCCTTGACCGGCGAGACAAACAGGCCGGCCAGCCCCTGCGGCCGGCTCTCGACGCGGCGGTAGGAGCCGGGCTCGGTGACGGGGACGGTCTTGCCGCTCTCCTGGAGCGTCTTGTCCACGCGCGTGTATTCCCCGCCGGGGACGACCCAGGTGGCGGCGACCATGAGGGCCAATACGGCGTAGATCAGGATCAGGGTGTGGGGCAGCCGGAGCTTGAGCTTATTCACTCTGCTTTCCCGGTTTTTTCTCATGTGCTCCCTCACCCTTCTTATTAGCCGGGAAATTGTATGCGTCGTATCTCAGGCTGTCAAACTCGCTTTATAATAGCTAGTCCTCTTCCATTTGGCGTGGGTCGACAAGGCCGTGAGGGGGGCCGGCCGGGGATGCCCGCAGCGACCGTGCAAGGGTTTAGCCTTCACGAGACGTCCCGGGAGGGGCCCCGGCTTCCGGACGCCGAAGATGTTTGATCCGGAGCTGAATACTCGGCCGGCCCCGCCCATACAAAACAAAGCGGAAGAGAGCCAAATAGTTTAAATAGGGGTCGGGCCCATGACTTATCGAGAAAAAAAAGACTATCAGTTTCAGCCGGTTGAAGGCTGGGGCCTGGGCTTGAAGAGCTCGATCATCTCCGGCTTCATCAGGTATACGATCGAGTAGATGCCCAAAGCGGTGCCCAGGGGAATATTGACCAGGCTGAGGAAAGCCAGGATCATCGTCAGGATGCGGGCCCATTCCTTATGCGTCTGCAGGCCGAGCCCGCTGATGATCTTGATGACGCCCAGGACGATGAGGAACGAGCCGAGCGAAATGCCGATGATCCGAAGAATATCGGGCCCGACCTGTCCGCATTCCCAGCGGATGTCCGGAATGTGTGAGATGACCAGGAGGGCCACCAGACAGATGATCCCGCCCAGCACGCTCAGGACTCCGTAGACGATCCACAGGATGCCCATGACCTGGGCGTTTTTCTCCATGCTTTCTCTTGTTTCCATCTCCGCTCTCCTTAGCCGGAATTTAGCCGATCATACAATGTAATACGGATTTCCGGGACGAACGTTGCGCCGGCGTTGAAAGGCGGCCGGGGGCGGAATTCCACGGCCGCCGCCGAGCGGCCTTCGGCGACATCGCCGCTCAAGAGGCAAAGCTTAAAAGATTTCGCAGAAGATGATATCGGGACAGCTTTGAATATGGCCCGCCATGCCGTAAAAATCGCTGTCCTCGGCCGGGCTGGCCTCCGTCGTAAGAACACCGCGGAAGACAACGACTTGGTTCAGCCGATCCAAGACCCTGTTGAGAATCGCGTGAAAATCCACGGAGTGGATATCCACCTTCTTGACCTTAAAATCGACGATTTTCTTCCCCGGAGCCTTATCGAACTGGGGTTTCCAGAAGTTCCAGGCAATATCCGTCCCGCCCTTGAACTCTTTGGACCTCGACTTGGAGGTGACGACGACATCGCTCCCGTAGTGCGCCGCGACGCCCGCCCAAGCCTTTTCATTGAGCTTGGATTTCAGGTTGAGATATTTTTCCTCCAACTTCTGCACCCATTCAGCCTCAGTTTTTAAGATCGATCGTCCCGTGTCGACGACAGGGCCGATCTTCCCGGCAGTCGCCGCCTGAGGGCTCCTCAGCTCTTTCCACAGCAGGAAGCCGGCCATGGCCAGGACCAGGATGAACGTCGAGACGATCAGGCCTTTTGACCATTTGCTCATAAGTCACCTCCTTCTATGTCCATGATTCCGGGCTCGCCCCGGATCGCATCCCGTCCCTCATCCTAGAGCCCGCCGAATTTCTCCCGCCGCTCCCGATGCAGGTTTTTTTGCGCTTCGAGCAAAGCCGCGAAATCGGGGCGGGAGCGAAGCCCACCATAGAGGGGATTGCCCGAGAGATAGCCGTAAGTGTACAGCAACTCCTTGAGGTCCCGAAACCCCGCCTCGACTCCCAGGACGATGTTCCGCACGGCCTCGTCGTTCATTCCCAGGAGGCAATAGGCGTTCGTGACCTCATAGCGGAAGCCGTAATCCACGGCGGGGATGATCTCGAAGATCACCGGGCGAGAAAATTCCGCAAGACTTGGACGCGGGCCATAGCCCCCGCCCCGGCGCCCAAACGCTCGGCGGCGTCCAGCTCCTTCTTCGCCTCCCCCACATCCCCCTTCAGGAGGCGCATGCGGGCCATGTCGAGATGGATTCCGGCGGAGGACGCGTCCAGGGCCAGCGCCCGGCGCAGGACTTCGACGGCCCTGTCGACCTCCCCCAGGGAGCCGTAGCAAACGGCCATGAGCCGGTGGGGCATCGTGTTCAGCGGGTCGAGGTTGAGCCGGACGGCCGCCTCGTAGAATTTCAGCGCCTCCCGGAAGAGCCCCAGGCTCCGGAGGAACGACCCGGCGTGGAGCTGCGCTTCGGGGTTGTCCGGGTCGAGGCGGAGCGCCTCGCGGAAATTCTCGTAGGCCTGGTCGAACTTCTGCTCATAGAACAGCGCCCAGCCCCGGCCGAGATAGGGCTCGGCCAGCCTGGGATTAGCCCGGTAGGCCGCCTCGTAGCTGTTCAGCATCCGGATGAGGTCCCTGGCTTCGCTGCTCCTGACGTACTTCGATTCGTAGAGGTTGCCCAGGCCCCAGAAGGCCAGGGCGTAACGCCCGTCGAGCGCCGCGGCCCGCTGATAATTCTCCAGGGAGGCGTCGAAGTCCGCGTCTGATCCCGAGTCCCTGTATTTTTCCTGAAAGCTCTCCCCCCACTGGAAATGCCGGTACGCTTCCTGGCTGACCGGCTCGCGCAGGCTGAACCTTTTTACAGCGTCGTCTCCCACGGCGACTTCGAGCGCCTCAGCCACATCCAGGACAATTTCGTTCTCCATCTGGAACTGTCGCTCCGGCTCGAACCGGTAGCGGCGCGACCAGGGGGGGGAGGAGCCGTCGGCGGCCGAGACGAACACATCAAGCTGCCGGGCGTCGCCCTCAAGGCTTAAGGCCCCGGTGATGACCTTGTCCACGCCGAGCTGATGATGGATGAGCTTCAGATCCAGAGAGTCGGCCTGAAAATGTTCGGACGAAAGCTTGGAGATGACTCTCAGCCGTTTCAGCTCGGAGAGCTTGTCCCTGATGTTGTCGGCCAGGCTCCCGTCCGGAGAAATCCGGCCGTCCTCGCCGGTCAAGATCTGAAAAGGGAGGACAGCCAGGGATATGCGCGGAGCGCGGGGCTTAAGAATAAGGAAGGCGCCGGCCAGGAACAACGCAGCGCCCAAGGCCGACGCGACGATCACCGCAGGAAGGCGGAGCCGCCGCCTCTTGGTTCGACCCGTCGTTCCGTCGGCGGGTTCCTTCGCCGGCTTAGAGCCTTCCGGCTGCAAGGACTCAAGGTCCTTCAGGAGATCCTTCGAAGTCGTGTACCGCGCCTCCGGGTTCCTCTCAAGGCATTTCAGAATCACGGCCTCGACATCGAGCGGCACAGAGGGCGCCAGAGAGCGGGGCGGGACGACCGGGCCGGAGGGGCCGTCCCGGGAAGGAGGGCGTCCCGTGACCATCTCAAAAAGGATCAGCCCGAGAGCGAAGATA
>CAZFTV010000136.1:1945-5532 GCA_964521765.1 uncultured Eubacteriales bacterium | reverse complement strand
GGGAGGGGGGTCGGGGGGACAATAGAGGCGGCGCGTTTCGATCCGCGGGTCGATCGTCCGGGCGAAGCCGGCGTACTCAACCAGCCCCACTTCCTTGCAGGGAAAATCGGCCAGGCCTTGCTTTTTGCGCGCCTCCTGAACCCGGCAGGCTTTCATCCTGAAAACGCAGCGCCGCTCGTCGGCCTCGCTCGCTTCCTGGACGTTGATCAGGGCGTAGAGCCGGCCTTCCAGGGCCCGGACGAGCGCGGGGATGCCTCCCCCCGGCGGAATCGACAGGCGCTTCATGATCCGCTTGGCCTCGATGACGGTGAAAGACTCCCAAGCCTGCTTGTCCAGGGCGATGGCCTTCTCCAGGCCGCAGGCATCCTCAGCCGCCCTGAACCACAGTCCGTCGTGGGCCAGCCAGTTGAGGGCCGCGTCGCGCAGCCAGTTCCGAAGCTCGGCGGCGGACATGCGGTCGACGGGGTTTTCGTTCATGGGGGAGCTTTTCCTTCCTTTTTAAGATGACGACGAGGGCGCGACAGCGGAGACGCCGGCTCGAAAAAATCCTTTCCTCTATGGCGCACGCTTTTTATCTTGCCGCTTCCCAGAAGTCTTAGGAGGATGATCTCCAGAATTTTCCGGTGGAGCCCCAATGACCTCTCGATGTCCGCGGCCGTCACCGGGCGGCGTCCGATCATGGCCTGAACGCGCTCCAATTCCGCGGGCCCCGCGCGCTTGGGCGCCCGTCCGCGGAAAGAGGCCACGACTTCACAGCCAGGGCCGAGCTTCCGGCAAATCCTCTCCAGTTCGCGCGCGGACAGAGGCTTCGCCCATTTCTCGGCCGGGGGCCGGACCACGGTGTTGAGCTGGACTTTGTCCGGGCGCACGTGGACGACGGCTTTTTTCAGGGCGGCGATATGGGCCGGAGAGTCGTTGACCCCCTTGACCAGCATGACCTCAAGCCAGATCTGGCCCTTGTATTCCCGGCGGAAGTCGGACAGGCCCCGCAGGACCCGGCTCAAACGGAGCGAAGGATGGGGACGGTTGACG
Source organism: uncultured Eubacteriales bacterium (assembly GCA_964521765.1). GTDB lineage: Bacteria > Acidobacteriota > Aminicenantia > Aminicenantales > JAFGAV01 > JAFGAV01. The sequence continues at coordinate 4,500 of CAZFTV010000136.1, read as the reverse complement.
GCGCGGAAGACGTCCTCGGCGGCGGCGTCGAGCGAGGGCACGACCCGGTCCGCGGCTTTGAGGCCGCGGCGCACGGCGCGGTTCGAAAGAAGCGAGCCGTTGGTCAGGACGGTAACCGGAATGTCAGTGAATTTCTTGATCTCCCGGATCATCAGGCCCAGCCCGGAGTGGAGAGTCGGCTCGCCCGACCCGGAGAAAGTGATGCTGTCGATACGGCCCGCTTTTTTCAGGGCTTCCCGGACCTGGGAGACGACCTGCCCGACGGGGGCGAAAGCGCCGCGCCGGGTCCGGGTTTTCCGGCTCGGCCCGAGCTGACAATAAACGCAGTTGTAGGCGCAGATTTTAAAGGGCAGGATGTCGATGCCCAGCGAAAACCCCAAGCGGCGCGAGGGCACGGGCCCGTAGACCCTGGAGCGGAATCTGCGGGGCGCGGGACGGGCGGTCACGACTCAGGCCTTGTCCTTGTAGAGGGCCAGGAACCGCTTCAGCGACCGGTCGTAAGTGCGCTCGACCGAATCCGGGAAAAGACAGGCCGGAAGCTCCTTGAGGCTCCAATGATACTGAAGGCATTCGCAGCAGACACCCTTCCGGCTGCAGGGCTCGTAGCTGCAGTTGCAGTACGACAGGTTCTTTTCCGTGCGGCATTCCTTCATCGGACCGTCCCCCGTCCTTAGGCACTGTCCAGGGCCTGTTCCAGGTCGGCCTTGAGGTCCTCAACGCCCTCGCAGCCCACCGACAGGCGGATGAGGTCGTCGCTGATTCCGGCGCTCTCCCGCTCTTCCCGCGGCAGGCCGGCGTGGGTCATGCTGGCCGGGTGCTGGATCAAGCTTTCGATCCCCCCCAGGGAAACGGCCAGGGCGCAGAGCTTCATGGCGTTGATCATTTTTTTCCCCGCCTCGTAGCCTCCCTTCAGGCCGAAGCATAGCATCGACCCGAACCCGGACATCTGCGACTTGGCCAGCTCGTGCTGGGGATGGGAGGGCAGGCCGGGGTAGTTCACCCAGGCGATCTTGGGATGGGAGGCCAGATAGGGGGCCAGCTCCGCGGCCGTCCCCTGGGCCTTTTCCACGCGGAGGGCGAGCGTCTTGACGCCGCGCAGGACGAGCCAGGCCTGATGGGGGTCCATGGTGCCGCCCATCAGGATGAGGACCTTCCGGAGTTTTTTGAACAGAGCCTCCTTACCGGCGATGATGACTCCGCCGACCACGTCCGAATGGCCGTTGATGAACTTGGTCAGGCTGTGGAGGACGACGTCGGCGCCCAATTCCAGCGGCTTCTGCAGCATGGGGCTGGAGAAGGTGTTGTCCACGACCAGGAGGAGATTGTGCTTCTTGGCCAGCCGGCTGCAGGCGCGGAGGTCGGTCAGGATCAAGGTGGGATTGGCCGGCGTTTCGATATACAGCAGGCGGGTCGAGGGCCGGATAAGGCGCTCGACATGGCCGATGTCCGAGGTGTCGATGAAATCCGCCGCGACTCCGAACCGCGAAAACTCCGTCTCCATGACCGTGCGCGAGGGGCCGTAGCAGGCGGCCGTGCCGATGAGATGGGCGTCCTTTTCGAGAAGGGCCGTGTAAACCGTCGATACGGCGGCCATGCCCGTGGAGGTGGCCAGCGCGCCGCAGCCGCCCTCGAGAAGCGCCAGGTTGTCCTCGAGCGCCTTGGTCGTGGGATTGCCGATCCGGGTGTAGACGTATCCCGGATCCCGTCCGGCGAAACGGTCCGCGCCCTGGTCGGCGTCGCGGAAGGCGAAAGTGGACGTCTGGTAGATGGGCACGGATACCCCACCGAACAGGGGGTCATGCTCCTGGCCGGCGTGGATGACGTTGGTATGAAAGCTTCGGTACGTTTTGCCTTTCATATTATCTCCTTGTGGACATTCCGCTCGCCGCACGGGGCGGGAAGCCGGTTTCTAAGAGGGGGGATCGCGGACCGAAACGCCCGCCCGTCTTAGGAAATAATATGACATAAAGGCCGCCCGTTTTTCCAGGGGTTCAAGGCCGATTATTTCCGGGGAGCGCCGGGCGGCCTGCCGGGACGGGGAAGGCCGTCTTTATTTGCCTTAGGGGATTGGGCTATACTGGGGGACGTGAAAAAGAAGAGCAGCCCGGTCGGGCAAGCCCGCTACGGGGAGAGAGAGGCGCGGGCCGGTCTGGCCTCGATCCTTCCCGAGATCGCGACTTTTCCCAACCAGTTCCGGGATTATGAAATCGTCATCGACATCCCGGAGTTCACTTCGGTCTGTCCCAAGACGGGACTTCCCGATTTCGGAACGGTGACCATCCGCTACGAGCCGTCGAGACGCTGCCTGGAGCTCAAGTCGCTCAAGGAATATATCTTAGGCTACCGGAATATGGGGATTTTCCAAGAGAACGCCGTGAACCGCATCCTCGAGGATGTGGCGCGAGCCTGCCTGCCGGCCTGGGCCGTCGTCCGAGGAGAATTCAACCCCCGGGGAGGCATCACAACCGTGGTTGAGGCGCGCTACCCGAGGAGGCGGAGCGGAAAAGCAAAATCCGGCTGATCCCCAGTTGGCCTGCCGAGCCCTCCGGCCCCGG
>CAZFTV010000136.1:375-1917 GCA_964521765.1 uncultured Eubacteriales bacterium | reverse complement strand
GTTGCCCGTGCAGCTTCCTGACCCATGATGTGCCTGGCGCTGGCGGAAACCAGCAGGAAGCAGACGAGTCGAGACGGGAGGATTCACCCGGGAAAGAGGGGCGGTCTCCGTGAAGAACGACAACAACGGCAAAAGGCTGGGGCTGACCGACCTCTTAATGCTTGCGACGGTCGTCATCTGGGCCCTGAATTTTTCGGTGCTTAAGCTCAGCCTGCCCTTCTTCCCCTCGCCCCATGCCTTTAATTTTTTGCGGCTTCTGATATCCACGGCGATCCTGTTCATGCTTCTTCGCTTCCGCGAGAAATCCATGGCCGTGTCCCGTCCGGACCTGCTGCGGCTGGCGGTCGTCGGGGTGATGGGAAATTTTCTCTATCAGGCTCTTTTCATTCAGGGCCTGAAATGGTCGAGCGCCTCGAACACGTCCTTCATCCTGGCCACGACGCCTGTTCTCATCGCTCTGCTCAGCTTATTCCTGAAACACGAGAGGCTGCATTGGGCCGCCTGGGCGGGCATCGTGATTTCCTTCAGCGGCCTGTATCTCATCATCACCCGGCAGTCCGGCGGGGTCGCCCTGGGCGGACAGGGCCTCAAGGGGGACGTGCTTGTCTTCGTCGGAAATATTTTCTGGACGCTGTACACGGTTTTTTCCAAGCCGCTCCTGGAGAGGATGTCGCCGCTCAAGCTCACGGCTTGGACCATGGCTTTCGGGACGGCGGCCTACTTGCCAGCGGCCGCGCCGGACCTGACGAGGATGAGCTTGAGGCTGCCCGTGGCCGCCTGGGCGGGGCTCGGGTATTCCGCGGTGTTCGCCATCGTCATCGGGTTCGTCGTCTGGTACAACTCGGTCCGGCGCGTGGGCAACAGCCGGACGGCGATCTACGGCAACATCACCCCGGTCCTGACGGTCGTCTCCGCCCACTTCATCCTGGGCGAGAGGCTGTCCGGGTTTCAGGCGTTGGGGGCGGCCGTCATCCTTGCGGGGGTGTATCTCACCCGCTCGGGCTATCGCCTCTTTCTCCGGACGAGGGTCCCCTCGAGCGACGGCGCTTGAAGCCCCCCTTGAAATGGCTGGTCATTTTTTTCTTGATTTATGGTATAATGCGTCCCCGATGGGCGGCCGTCATGACCGGCTCCGGCGGAGCCGGCTTGAGAGTCGCCCTGAGACAGAGAAAGGCATAGGACAGAGACCGTAACCGGTCATGCTCCTCTCCTTGATCTGGATCATTTTTCGCCGGGACCGGCCGGGAGCCTGCCGGTCGGGTCCCTCGTCAAAGGAGACGAGTATGAATATTTATGTAGGCAACCTTTCTTTCAACATGACCGAGGCTGATCTCAAAGAAGCCTTCGGCATGTACGGAACGGTGCAGAGCGCCTCCATCATCACCGACAAGGTCAGCGGCCAGTCGAGGGGTTTCGGGTTTGTCGAGATGCCTAATAAAGACGAGGCCGAGAAGGCCATCGCCGCGATGAACGGGAAGGACGTCAAAGGCCGGGCCCTGAAGGTCAACGAGGCCAAACCCCGGACGGACCGGCCGCAGGGCG
>CAZFTV010000136.1:0-338 GCA_964521765.1 uncultured Eubacteriales bacterium | reverse complement strand
AGGCCGAAAGAATCTCGCCGCGACTGCGGCGATTTCCCTTGAACGCGAGGGCGCGTCTCCAGGGGCGTTCCCTGCCGTTCAACGAGCCGCGGCTCCTGAGGGCGGAGACTCGCTCGGCCGGTCGCAGCGGGAACGTACGGGGAAGGAGGAAGCATGGCTCGTAGCGCCTATAAGAGCGCCAAGCGCAGCAAGGAGCTCAAGCGCCAGAAAAAACAAGAGGAGAAACGCCTGCGGCGTCAGGGGAAGATCAAGCCCGACGAAGCGGACGGCGAGCCCGAAGCGGGTGATGCGCCGACCGCGCCGGACGCCGCCGAATAAACCCGCGGGGCGCCCGCCCC
>CAZFTV010000135.1:0-5582 GCA_964521765.1 uncultured Eubacteriales bacterium | reverse complement strand
AGGTCTGGGGTGTGGACCCCCTGACCGGAAAGTCGATCGAGATCGACGCCGACATGGTCGTCCTGGCCATGGCCATGCGGCCCTCCGCCGGCGCCCGGGAGCTGGCCAAAAAACTGAAGCTTTCCGTTGACAAGGACGGCTTTCTGGCCGAGGCTCATCCCAAGCTGCGCCCCGTGGAGAGCGTGACCGCGGGCATGTTCCTGGCAGGCGCCGCCCAGGCTCCCAAGGATATCCCCGAGGCCGTGGCCCAAGCCTCCGGCGCGGCGGCCAAGGCCATCACCATCCTGTCCCAGGAGCGGCTCTTCCATGCGCCGACCGTGGCCTGGGTCAACAACAGCCTCTGCACGGGCTGCTCCATGTGCGTTCAGGTCTGCCCCTACGAGGCCATCACCCTGGACGCCCGGGGCCGGGCCGTGGTCAATGAGGTCCTGTGCGAGGGATGCGGGACCTGCTCCGCCACCTGCCTGCGGGCCGCCATCCAGGTCAAGAACTCCACGCCGCAGCAAGTCCATGAAATGATCAAGGCATGCCTGGGAGGCTGAGGATGAACGAGGAATTCGAACCGAGGATCGTGGCCTTTCTGTGCAAGTGGTGCTCGTCGGCGGGAAGCGACCTGGCCGGCGTGTCCCGGATGGAGTACCCCTCCAACGTCATTCCCATCCAGGTCATGTGCTCGGGAAGCGTCTCGCCCCTGTACATTTTCTCCGCCCTGAACAAGGGAGCCGACGGGGTCCTCGTCTCCGGCTGTCATCCCGGCGACTGCCATTACCTCAAGGGCAACATGTACGCCCGGCGCCGCCTGGCGCTGGTGAAGAACTTGCTGGAATTCATCGGCCTCGAACCGCAGAGGTTCCGCATGTCCTGGGTCTCCGCGGCCGAGGGCCTGAAATATACGCTCGTCATCAAGGACTTGGTCAAAGAGCTCAAGCCTCTCGGTCCTCAGACAAAGATGAGGAGAAAGCGGTAATGTCCAACATCGAAGCACTCCGCAAAGAAGCGCGAAAACTCCTCGAAGAGGGCAAGGTCCGCTATCTCATCGGCTTCGAGCGCGGGCCGAGCCCCTGGGTGGCGAACCCCGCATTTCTCAAGTCCGCGGAAGGCGTGGACGCTCTCATCTGGGACCCCACCTGCGTCCAGAACCTGGTGCGCTTCCTGGTCGACGACAAGCGCCGCCAGGCCAAGCTGCGGGAGCCTGACCAAAGGCCGGTAGGCCTCGTCGTCAAGGGCTGCGACAGCCGGGCCGTCAATGTCCTGCTCCAGGAGAAATTCATCGACCGAAGCCAGGTTCTGGTGCTGGGCGTCTCCTGCGAAAAAGCGGGCATGGCCGACCCTAAAAAGCTGGCCAAAGCCCTCCAGGGCAAGACCTTCCTGGCCGTCGAGTTCGGGGAGGGCGACATGTTCCGCGTCACCACGGCCGAGGGGAAGGTCGAGATTCCCGCCTCGGAAGTCCTGGCCGAGCGCTGCCGCGAGTGCAAGGCCAACGTCCCGGTCGTTTTCGATATCCTCGTCGGCGACAAGACGAAGCGCACTCCGGCCAAGCCCTTCGCCTCGGTGGAACCCATGGAAAATCTCTCTTCTGAGGAGCGGGCCGGTTTCTGGAAGAAGCAGTTCGACCGCTGCATCCGCTGCTATGCCTGCCGGTCGGTCTGTCCCATGTGCTACTGCGAAGAGTGCGTCGTGGACTCCATCAACTATGCCGTGACGGCCGAGACCTCGGCCGGAGAAAAAGCCGAGAAGATCCGCTGGATCGAACGATCCTCCGAGAATTCGGAAAACATCGTCTACCATCTGGTGCGAGCCATCCACCTGGCCGGCCGCTGCATCGACTGCGCCGAATGCGAGCGGGTCTGTCCCCTGGACATCCCCATCCGCTTTTTGAACAAGAAACTGGAAAAGGACGCCTTCTCCCTTTTCGGCTACGAGGCCGGTTTCGACGCCGACCTGCCCTCCCTGGTCTCCAGCTTCAAGGATGACGACCCGCAGGACTTTATCAGGTGAGATGATGGAAAAAATACTGCTCAAATCCTCCCTGCCCGCATGGGTCAAAGCGCTCGCCTCATCGCGCCGGGTCTTCGCTCCCCTCGAGGAGGAAAACGGCCGCTGGAACTACGGGGAAGTCGGCGACGGACGGCCCTTCGGCCTGGATGTCCTGCAGACCACGCTGCCCCCCAAAAAAATCCTCTTTCCCCAGAGGGAGCCCCTCCTGGCCTTCGAAGAAACGGATGACAGCCTCACCCTGGAAGAAATCACTCCGCCTCCGGGGGCGGTCGTCATCCTGGGGCCCCGGCCCTGTGAAGCCAAGGCCGCCTGGCTGCTGGACAAGTTCTTCGGGGGAGAGATCCAGGACTCCTACTACTGGCTTCGCCGGAATGGAGCCGCGCTGGTCGGCCTGGCCTGCCTGTTTCCCCCCTCGCCGAACTGTTTCTGCACCTCGGTGAACGGCTCGCCCCATGGGGAAGAGGGATTGGACATCCTGATGACCGACCTCGGCGACCGGTTCCTGGCCAAGGTTTTGAGCCCCAAGGGTGAAGCCTTGGTTCAGACCGCCCCCGGCCTCTTCCAGGAAGCCAAGGAAGAGGACCTCCGGAAAGCGGCGCACCTTCAGGCCGAGTCGGAGAAAAAGATTAAGCGGCGGCTGAAGGACAGCTCCGACCTGGCCTCCAAGCTCAAAGCTCAGTTCGGCTCCCCGCTCTGGGACGAGGAGTCCATGAGCTGCATCCGCTGCGGCATCTGCACCTATCTGTGCCCCTCCTGCCACTGCTTCGATATCAACGACGAGGTGGAGCCCTCGACATCCCTGAAGGGGACCCGGGTCCGCACCTGGGACACCTGCCAGTTCCCCGACTTCACCATGCATTCCTCGGGACACAACCCCCGTCCGGACAAGGCGTCCCGGCTGCGCCAGAGGCTGTGCCATAAATTCCAATATTTCGTGGAGAGCTTCGGCCTGTTCCAATGCGTCGGCTGCGGCCGGTGCATCTCCCTCTGCCCGGTGGGGATCGACATCATCAAAGTTCTGGACAAGGTGAGCGATCATGGAGCATAACGTCTATCTCCCCCGTCTGGCCCGCATCACTCACATCAAGGAAGAAGTCCAGGGCGAGCGGGCCGTCAAGACCTTTCGCACCGTGATGCTCGAGGGCGAGTCCTTCACCCACCGCTGCGGCCAGTGCGCCATGCTGTCCGTATTCGGCAGGGGCGAGTCGATGATCTCCATCTCCTCTTCGCCGCTCGTCACCGACTACCTTCAGTTCAGCGTCATGAAAACAGGGCGGGTGACCTCTGTTCTTCATGATATGGAGGAGGGCGGCCTCATCGGCATCCGCGGTCCCTATGGAAACGGCTTTCCCCTCGAGGCCTGGGCGGGAAAGAACATCATCTTCGTCGGCGGCGGCATCGGGCTGGCCCCCATCTGGTCCGTGCTCCAGACAACCCTGCTGCAGAGGGGAACGTACGGACGGCTGACGGTTTTCTACGGGGCGCGGACCTCGGACCTGATCATCTACCGGGAGGAGCTGGCCGAGCTCAAGAATTCCGTGCCCGTCCACCTGTCCGTCGACTGCCAGGAGGACGGCTGGAAGGAGTTTGTGGGCTTCGTCGCCCAGAACGTCAAGGACAAAAAGCCCTCTCCCGAGAACGCCGTGGCCATCACCTGCGGCCCGCCCATCATGATCAAGACCGTCATCAAGGAACTCCTGGCCCTCAACTTCCAAGACGATCAGATCTACACCACCGTCGAGAACAAGATGAAATGCGGCATCGGCAAATGCGGGCGATGCAATATCGGTCATCACTACGTCTGCAAGGATGGCCCTGTCTATTCCTGGGCGGAGCTGAAAAACCTGCCCCAGGAATACTAGCTTTCGGGCCGGAACTCAAGGAAGGAGAGACGCTCATGGCAACGAGGAAAGACATGAAGAAACCCCCGGTCAAGCCGAAAAAAGATATCCCCGTTCCAAAGTCCGCCCCGGCCAAGAAGACCGTCAAGGCGGAAGAACCGCCCAAGGAGATGCTCACGGTCTACATCATGGGCAAGGCCCACAGCGTCCCTGCCGACGCAACCATCATGGGCGCCATCGAGTACGCCGGCTACCAGATTAAGCGCGGGGCCGGCTGCCGGGAGGGGTTCTGCGGAGCCTGCGCCACGGTCTACCGCCTGCCCAACGACTACCGCATCTATACCGGCCTGGCCTGCACGACCCTGGTTAAGGAAGGCATGTGGCTCTCGCAACTCCCGGCCATCCCCTCCCAGAAGCCCGTTTACGACATCGAGACCCTGAAAGCCGACGTGACGGCCTTCCAGCGGCTCTACCCCGAGGTGTTCCGCTGCGTGGCCTGCAACACCTGCACCAAGGCCTGCCCCCAGGACCTTGAAGTCATGGACTACATCCAGGCCGCCAAGCGGGGCGACGTGGAAAAGGTCATGGACCTGTCCTTCGATTGCTTGAGCTGCGGCATGTGCGCCATCCGCTGCCCGGCTGAAATCGTCCACTTCAACGTCGGCATCCTGGGCCGGAGGCTCTACGGCCGGTACCTGTCCAAGAAAAGCCCCGAGCTCGAGAAGCGGCTGAAGGAAGTCAAGGACAAGAAGTACGATAAGACATACAAAGAGCTGATGGGCATGAAGAAGGACGAGCTCAAGAAAAAATACTACGCCCGGGACACGGAATAAAGGAGCCGACCATGTACCCCGAATACATGAAAGATACCCTGAACAAGGTCGACGAGACGCGTCAACGGCGGCTGGAGCTGGAAAAATCCGGGAAACCGGTCTTCCCGCCCATGACCGCGGACGAACGGGAAGACGTGCTCAACCGCTTCCATCCCGACTACCGTCCGGAAGCCCGTCGGAAGATCCGCGTCGGCCCGAACGCGGGCGAAGATCTGACAACCGAGGTGGCGGACATCCTGGAGAGCCACAGCCGCATACGGCCCGAGCTCTTCGACCTCGCTCGAGCCGATTACGAGACAGACCTGCTCATCGTCGGGGGCGGGGGCGCGGGCTGCGCCGCCGCCATCCTAGCCATGCAGCACGGCGCCTCGTCCCTGATCTCCACCAAGCTCCGCTTGGGAGACGCCAATTCCATGATGTCCCAGGGCGGCATGCAAGCCGCGGTCACTCCCCAGGACTCGCCCACGACCCACTACCTGGACGCCATCGGCGGCGGCCACTTCGACAACAAGCCGGACCTGGTCCGGGCCATGACCGAGGACGGGCCGGAAGTCGTGAAGTGGCTCGAGGACCTGGGCGTCGTCTGGGACAAGAACCCGGACGGCTCGATGTACGTCCTGCACGGCGGCGGCACATCGCGGAAGCGCATGCATTCCTGCCGCGATTACACCGGCGCGATCATCATGCGCACCCTCATGGACGAGGTCCGCAACCATCCCGACAAGATCACGACCCTGGAGTTCATGCCCACCGTCGAGTTGATCCTGGACGATAAAGACCGCTGCGCGGGCGGCGTGCTCTACAACCTCGAGACCGAGGAATACTTCGTCGTCAAGGCCAAGGCGGTCGTCATCACCACCGGCGGCTACGGCCGGCTCCACATCCGCGGCTTCGACACGACCAACCATTA
>CAZFTV010000134.1:0-5626 GCA_964521765.1 uncultured Eubacteriales bacterium | reverse complement strand
GCCGCTCCGGCCTCGAGCTTCAGCTCATCTCCTCGCCGCGCCGCAACTACTTCCGACTGCTCAAGGAGAAGATCGGCTGGGGGGGGTAGGGACGACCTATTCGCGCTTGATTGTAAACTGGGCCTGGAATTGACATAATATGGCGTAGGACGGAGGAACGGAGAGGATGAGATTTTTTGTGACCATATCTCAAGATGAAGACGGCATGTACATAGCCGAATGTCCCTCAATTCCCGGCTGCATCAGCCAGGGAAAAACGATGAGAGAGGCTGAGAAGAATATCCAAAAAGCGATCAAAGAATGCCTGGAAGTGCGCGCCGCTAAAGGGATGCCCCTGACTGTGGCGATCAAACAGGTCGAAGTGCGACTCTAGCATCCGACCTCCATGCCTGAAGTCCCTCTTCTGAAGCCTCGGGAAGTTGTGAAATCCTTTCAGAAACTGGGCTGGGAGGTTGTCCGCCGGAAAGGAAGCCACATTATCCTGTGAAGAATTTCTCTCCGCGCTAGGCAAGCATTGAAAGCAACCGCAACTACTTCCATCTTCTCAAGGAAAAGCTCGGCTGGGGGGAGTAGCGTCAGCGGGCCGCCCGGCCGAACCGCGGATGAGAATTCCTTTTTAGATATTCCCTAAATTTTTTTAGGGGGTTTGTTTCTTAATACCTTGAACAAAACGATCGTTAATAAAATGATGATTGCTAGTTGCGCCAGCCATAGAGGCAATAATATGTTGCGCGTATAAGGCTCCTTATCTGACCACTCATGTTTTTTGTCGGGGGTGATGTCAATGCGATCTGCATATAAAAATGCGTCTGATTCAGGCGCCCCGATGAAAATCAAATGATATCCCAAGAACTTCGTGAATTGCTTCGGCGGAGCATTCATGAATTCACGTTGTTGTTTTCCCATGTAAGGCGGATACAAGATGCTAAGCACAATAAGCAAAATCCCGAGGAAGAGAACCATGCGTTGTTTCATATTCATTCGGGGCCTCCTGAGGTCGCCGTCGAGAGGATAAGGAATGGTTTTACCGCCCTGTGCTTGTGAGACGCCCTGCATCGAGCTGAAATGCCCTCCTCCCCTCGAGGACCAGAATAGATCAGCCTTCGAACGCTGTCAATGGCGTTTGGGCGTTCCCCGGCAAATCCACTGTTATTTCGAACGGCGGGCAGACGGCTGGGAATAGATGGGATATAGACATCTTCCAAAATATATGTATAATATGATTATCATAATATCAGATTAATTTGTCATGACAAATAAAATCACCGCGACCGAGGCCGTGAGAAAATTCTCTGAAATTCTGAGTCGTGTTCATTATAAGGGCGATTCCTACATGGTCGTTCGAGGAGGAGCAGCCGTGGCTTCTATCTCGCCGGTCACCCTGGCATTTCCAGGCAAGACTTTGGGCGAGTTGAAAAGCCTTCTGGCCTCCATCCCGAGACTCGGCGCTGAAGCCGGGGCTTTTGAATCCGATGTCAAGGTTGCCCGCGATATTCAGCCTTTACCGCCGAAGGGAAATTGATGGGCATTCTTTTCGACACGAGCGTTCTCGGCGGCCTGGAGAGGGAGTCTTCGAGGCTGGATAAGTTCATTTCGGGGCGGGAAGGAGAGTCTTTTGGGATTTCCACCATTACGGTCGCCGAGCTGCTCCACGGCGTTCATCGCGCCGACACCGAAAAACGGAGAATTGTCCGCGAAGCTTTTATCGAAAAAATCACCGAAGTCTTCGCTGTTTTTCCTTTCGACCTGAGCGCCGCAAGAATCTACGCCAGAATTTGGGCCGGTTTGGCCAAAAAGGGAAAAACCGTGGGGGCGCACGATCTGATCATCGCCGCCACCTGCATTTCCCTGGGATTTTCATTGGCGACCCTGGATCTTCGGGATTACGGCCTGATCGAAGGCCTCAACATCGCCAGGCTTTAGAACCCCCTTCGCCTCGTTCGTCCCATCCAACCATCGTGATGGACTGAAGAGGGGGGAGAGGAACGGGTCTTAAAAGCGGACGGTCACCGCCCGGCGCCCGCTTCGGCCGCTCGGCTTCGCCTTTGGTTTCGGCCTGATCATCGGTCCGCCATGCAGAGTCCTCATCACGCGGCGTCTATTTATAGATGTTTTTCCGGTGGCCCACACGGACGACGAGAATGAGGAGTTCCGCATCCTCGATGCGGGCGATGATACGAATATCGCCGACGCGGTATTTCCAGAATTCGCCGAATGTTTTGCCGTGCAACGCCTCGCCGAGCGAACGCGGATTGTCGCGTGTTCCAAGCTTATCTCTTAAGAAGGAAAGGACCCGCTTGGCTACGGGTCGATCGAGACCGGCTATGTCTTTTTTCGCTCCGGCCTCGACTTCAATCCGCCAGACCAAGCTCGCGCTCCAAATCGTCCAGCGTAGACGTCCCGCTTTTGCCCGCGTAATAGCGGCCCAACCGTTTTTCAGCCAGATAAATATCTTCCAAGTCGTCCAGGTATTCCACGATGGCCTCGCGAACATAATAGGTCTTGGTCCGGCCGGTGGCCGCAGCCAAGTCGTTCAGCCTTTTTTCGATTTCCGCCGGAAGTCTGACGGCAATCATCTGGCGCTTCCTTTGCTATACATGTATATCGTCCATGTATAATTTAATGCTCTAATCAATCCCTGTCAAGAAGATTTTTCTCTTGTCGAAAGACAGACCGGAAGGCCCGCTCTCGCGCGGGAAGAGCATCCGAACCTCAGCCCTTTTCAGGCTCCAGGATGTAGAGATCCTACCGCTCGGCCCGGGCCTCGTCCACCATCGCTTTCACTTCCTTCATGAGCGTCGGGACGTGGTAGGGGATGCCGTCCTTGATCGTCCACTCGATGCCCCCGCCGCGCTCGACTTTGATCTTCGGGTCGCCGGGCACGAGGGCGCTGTAATTGTTTACGGGCTTTCCGTCATAAGTCAGGACGTCGGTGCCGTAGGGGTTGAGGAGCCGCAGGTTCTCTTGGGGATTGCCGTTGACGACCAGGAGGTCGGCGATAAATCCCTGGCGGACGCGGCCCAAGCGGTCCTCCATGCCGATGAGCTTGGCGCCGTTCACCGTAGCCATCTTGATGACTTCCAGGGGATGGAAGCCCGCCTCCTCGAGCAATTCCATCTCATGGATTTGTCCGAAGCCGTAGAGAGAGTAGATGAACCCGGCGTCGTCGCCCACGGTGATGTTCCCTCCCTTGAGGGCGAACTCTTTGAGGGCTTCCATCCACACCTGGTAGTTCTTCTTCCAGCGGACCTCCTGGGTGTTGGTCCAGCCCAGGAAATAGGAGCCGTGGTGCCGCGTGTCCGGCCGGAAATACTCTTCCATGGTGGGATGGAGATAGTCCTTATACCAGGGGAGGTTCTGGGCGCGGATGACGTCGCGGCTGGCGACGTAGATGGAAAGGGTCGGGCTCCATGTGACGTTGTTCTTGACCATAAGGTCCAGGACGGCCGAAAACTTCTGCCGGTTGAGGTTCGGCTGGATGTAAAGCTCCCCGGCCCGGCCGAAACGGTGAATCTCGTTGTTGGCGTTGTGTTCGGGCGGGAAGTTCTGGATGCCGTCCAGGGCGGCGTCGGCCACGCCGTAGAAGTGCTCGATGGAGCTTATGCCGAACTCCGCCCAATCCTCGGCCGTCGTCTCGTCCACGGCGATGTGGATGGCCGTTCGCAATCCCAGCTTTTTGGCCTCGTCCATCAGGGCTTCGCCCAGGTCGCGGTCCATGCCGAAAAGCTTGAGCCCGTCCACGCCCTGCTCCTTGGCGTAGCGGACTCCCTGGCGGACAAGCTCGGCGGTGTGGGCGCCCTTGGCCGCCCAGATGCGTTCGTAGAGGAGGATTCGGGGGGCGATCAGGGAATGATCGGCGCTTTGGGCGCGCCAGACTTTGGCTTTCTGCCAATCGGAGCCGACGTCGCGGACCGTCGTCGCCCCGGCCGCCAGGTAGAGATTCAGCTCGTACTGGAGCGGCTGGGGAACGCCGCCGCGCTCGTCCTGGAGATGGATGTGGGTGTTGATGATGCCCGGCATTACGTATTTCCCCGTAGCGTCGATCTCGGCCTCCGGCACCCAGTCCTGGGGCGCGCGGCCGACCCGGGCGATGCGGCCGTCCTCGAGGCAAATATCCGCCGGCCCGAATGCCGGCTCTCCGTTTCCGTAGATCACCATGGCGTTTCGGATGAGGAGGCGCTTGTAGGTTCCGGCGTGAACCGGCGGTTCGCCCGCTTCCGGGGCCGAGAGTCCGGCCGGAGAGGCGGCCGGCGCCGAAGCGTCTCCGAAGGTCGATCCGATCGCCAGGGCGAGGATCACGCCGAAAAAGGTTTTTCTTTTCAAGGCTCCCTCCTGTTATCAGACCGCGATTAAGATATTAAGCATCACGAAGCGGAATGACAAGCCGCGGAAGGGGGAACGCGGGGCGGAAAGCCGCGGAGAATTGGAAATGGCCGGCGGTCGTACATATCATGCGTTTCTCGCATGGAGACCGCCCTTCGCGTCCTGTTCGTCCCGCCCGATGCGTCGCCCTGGAGAGGAACGAAAGATGCGAGAAATGGATTTATTTGACTTTGAGGACAATTTCCCCATAGACAATTCCATCGGCTGTGCCCCGCTCTGGAACAAGGCTGTAAACGCCGGCTGCAAGAGTAAGCCCGACGAGGGTTTTGCCCAGGACCTTCCCGGCGCCATCCAGTACCTTGGGCCCCGGGTTGACACGGTTGTGGGGGGAGAGGTAGTAAAGGACTCGAGGCACTAAAGACATGCCCTTTGTTCCGTTGTAAGTAGCAGAGGTTATCGTCGTAGGGGCTGTAATCACCACCTGATTCCCCTCCCATTGAGGTTTAACCAATGCATTTTGCCTGCCCCATAGCTTGACATTTTCTGGGCGAATATTGGTTTCCAGCGTTATGGTTGCCGACCCTCCGGGGCTTGTTCTGACGACATAGGTTCCCGGAGGAAGTATCCCTTGCGGATTATGCTTATTATTGACGGTGATATAATTCTTGCCATTTCTCCATATGCTGAAAGTTGTTTTTTCGGCATTCCGGCTGACGCTCACTATCTGGGCGGGGACGGTTAAGGTAATGGTATTTCCCGTTTTGGGAGTCCTGGACAATTTATACTGTATGGCTTGTAATGGGGAAAAACCGATAATAAATAACAACAGGGCTAACAGGATTCCGGTGAATTTGCCTGCGGATATATGATTTGAGATAGGCTCATAGATTGGATTGAGCATTTTATTTTCTCCTTTTTTAGATTATTATTTCCTTTTCGTCCGAGCCGCTTTGCGGCTGCATTGTCGCCCCTGTCGTTCCCTCCAACCATCGTGAGGGAGTATACCTGAAAAATCTCATGAACCATAGCCGACCTGAGGACTGGAAGAGCGCTTCCGCGACTTCCTGCCGGCCGTCGAGCAGGCGGCCCTGGCGTTGCACGACCGCGACCCGGTGTTGGCCCCCGACTTTTTGACGGACGTTTCGGCGGTCATGGGCAATAGCAACGCAGAGCGCTGGCGCCGGCAGGGAGCTGTCCGGAATCCGGGGAGTCAAGGTCATGAATATGAGCCCGGAATTGACAACGCCCGGCGGCCGAACATATCATGGGCTTCTCTCATGGATACCGCGTTGCGCGTGTTGTT
>CAZFTV010000133.1:3863-5732 GCA_964521765.1 uncultured Eubacteriales bacterium | reverse complement strand
GAACAGCTGGGGCTGAAGGCCAAAAAGGGCGCTCTCGTCTCCTCGGTGGAAACGGGGGGCCCGGCGGAGAAGGCCGGGCTGAAGCCCTACGACGTCATCGTGGCGGTCAACGGCCAGCCCGTGGAAAACATGAACGACCTGCGCCTCAAGGTCGCCGACAACATACCCGGCTCCAAGGTCGAGGTGACCATCATCCGCGAGGGCAAGGAAAAAGTCGTGACCGCCGTCTTGGCCGAGCTGGTGGAGGAGACGGACATCGGTCAGGCCGCGAGCTCCGAGAAGGACGTCGGCCTGTCCCTCGCGGCCCTGAACCTCAACCTCGCCCGGCGCTACGGCTTCCGGACGACCGAGGGGCTGCTGGTCACGGAGGTCCGGCCCTACAGCGAGGCCGCGCGCCGCGGCCTCCAGCAGGGCGATATCATCGTCGAGGTCAACAGGAAACGGGTATCCAGCGTGTCCGAGTTCGAGGCAGCTCTCAAGCGGGCGGCCTCCGGGGACCACCTCATGCTCCTCGTCCGCCGCGAGAGCGAAGCCCTGACCCAGGACTCGATCATCACCCTTCGCGTGCCCTGATGCCCTTCGTCAAGGTCCACGCCCTGGGCAACGATTTCGTCCTCATCGACCGGGAGGAATGGGGCGATATCCCGGACATCAACAATTTCGTCTGGCGGGTCTGCGACCGCCACACCGGGGTGGGCGCCGACGGCCTGCTCCTCGTGGCCGTCACCGACCGCGAGGGGGGCAAGGCCGATTTCCGGATCTTCAACGCCGACGGGACGGAAGTCGAGATCTCGGGCAACGGGCTGCGCTGCGCCTCGGCCTATCTGTTCCACCGGAAAAAAGTCTCTCCCTCCCGGGTTCTGTTTCACACTCCGGCCGGCGACCGGGAATGCGAACTCCTCTCGGCGGCCGAGAACCACTATGAGCTCCGCACCGAGATGGGCACGCCCCGCCTGGCCTCGTCGGATATCCCTTTCGACGACGGCGCCCACCACCCGACGGTCATCGATTACCCCCTGTCCATCAACCAGGAAACCTATCTCGTGACGGCGCTGTCTATGGGCAACCCCCACTGCGCCGTGTTTGTGGAGCGCTTCCCGGCGCGCATCGAGTGGCATCAAATCGGCCGGGAGATCGAATGCCATCCCTTCTTTCCCAACCGGACCAACATCGAGTTCGTCCGGGTCATGAACCGCGGGGAGATCGAAGTGCTCTTCTGGGAGCGGGGCGTGGGCGAGACCCTGGCCTCGGGAAGCGGCGCCTGCGGAGCGGCCGCGGCCTCGATCCTCAAGGGCAAAACGGACAGGAAGGTGACCGTCCGCACGATCCTGGGCGCCCTGGTCGTGGACTGGGACAAAGAGAAGAACAGGGTCTTCCAGTCCGGACCGGCTGAGATTGTCTTCGACGGCCGGCTGGCCGCCAGGATGGCCGGCCTGACGACGCCCGACCTCAAAAAGAAGCGATAAACGCCGCTGAGAGGCGTTTGCCGGCCTCCCGTCGGAGGGTCGTCGTGAGCGGCTTGATATTCGGCTGCCTTTCCACATAAAATAGTTTGAATTTTTTATTAAGAGGATTGACTAAATCCGAAAATACAAAATTATGCGTCGCCAGAGGCCGTCGAACACAACCTTCGCCCTCCTTCTCACCCTGGCCTATGGGCTCATCGTCGGCATCGTCGTTTCCCGCCACGAAATCTGGAGAGACGAAGCCCAGGCCTTCTTGATGGCCAAAGACAGCCGCAGCATCCCCGACCTCCTCCACAAGATAAAAAACGACGTCCATCCGCCGCTCTACCCGGCCGTTCATCACGCCTGGATGCGCCTCGGCAGCGGCCCGCAGCCGGGCGACGGCTTCGTGCGCGTCCCGTCC
>CAZFTV010000133.1:0-3853 GCA_964521765.1 uncultured Eubacteriales bacterium | reverse complement strand
CGCTCTGGCATCTCCCCCTCTATTTTCTCACCCGGTGGACCTCCTCCCCCCTGGCGATGCAGATCACGCACCTTTTGATCGCCTCGGCCGCGGTATTCCTCTTCGCCCGCTTTTCGCCCTTCTCCCGCCTGAACAAGGTCCTGTTCGCCCTGGGCTATTATGCCCTCTTCGAATACAGCGTCATCGCCCGAAACTATGCGCTCGGCATCCTCTTCCTGTTTCTTTTTTGCGTCTTCTACCAGCAGAGGAACAAGCGATTTCTTTTTCTCGGAATCTTCCTCGCCCTCCTGTCTCTGACCTCGATCCATGCCCTCATCCTGGCCGTGGCCCTGACTCTGGCCCTTATCGCCGACCGCCTGCTCGGCGGCCGGCCCGCCTCCGCGGCCGGCCCGGCGGGGGCGTTCTGGCCGGGAATCGCCCTCAGCCTGGCCGGAATCGCGACCTCGATTCTCTCGGCCCTCCCCAACCCCGAGTCGATCTACGCTAAGAACCTCAGCCTGGCCTTCCACTCCCGGATCATTCTGCCCGTGGTGCGGACGATCCCCAAGGCGTTTTTCGCTCTTCCCGATATTCAATTTCATTTCTGGAACAAGTCCCTTCTCAACTCTTTGCCGGCGACGGCGGTCACCATTTATCTCCTGGCCTTCCTGGTCGTCGTTTTTGCCGTTTTCCTGTTCATCGAGCACCGGCCGGCGCTCATTTATTACATCCTGGCGACCTCGGCCCTGGTAGCCTTTTTCACCCTGAGTTATTTCGGCTATATCCGCCATCACAGCTTCTTCTTCTTCGCCTTCCTATCCGCCCTGTGGATTTCCTGGAGACAGGTCGCCAATCCCCTCCGACAGCCCCGGCTCCGCGCCGCGGCGGCATTGTGCCGGAAGGCCGCGCCTGCGGTCCTGGGGCTTTTTCTCGGATGCCAGGCCGCGGCCGGGCTGTACGCCGCCGCCATGGATTTCCGCCATCCGTTTTCTCAAGGACTGGCCGCGGCGAAGTACATTCAGAGGAACGGGCTGCAAGAGCGCGTCCTTGTCGGCGACATCGATTACGTCATGTCCCCGATATCCGCCTACCTCAAACGGCCGATCTATTGCCCGCGCGGCGAGCGGTGGGCCACCTACCAGCTCAACGTTCACCCGCTGCGAACTCATACGGATATGAACCACATCACCGCCGCGGCCGAGCGTTTGAGCCGCGAGTCAGGAAAAGATTTCCTCCTCATCCTAAACTACCCGTTGAACGACCTGTCGCTCTCCAGCAGATCTCTGCGACTCGTCGGAAAATCGGGAGATGCCATTGTCGAAGACGAAGTTTTTTATCTCTATCGGAAAGGCCGGCGCCCATCCGAGAGCCGGTAAAGACGAGTCATTCCCCTTCCCTGCCTTTCAGCCCGCCGGCGTTCAAGCCCCATGGCCGACGTCGCTCCAGCCGAGGGAAACGCCGAGCCCCGCGGCCGCCCATCCCGCCGCAAAGGCGGGACGGCCGCCGTCGATTTAACGAAAGTGCTTCCAACCGCGGGCCGGGAGAGGAATCCTGCGGCCGCCGCGGCGGATGAGAGAGACTGTTCTTCCGCGGACGACGCGGCCGACGGGATAGAGAGGAAAGCGGCGGCCCAGGCGCACGAGCTCTTTCAGCCGAGCCGGGCGGACGGAGAACAGGAGCTCGAAATCCTCGCCCCCGTGCAGGGCCAGCTTCAAGGGGGAGGGGAATTGTTTTTTCAGGCCGGCCGAGAGGGGAAGGCTGTCCTCCCAGACCTCGGCGCCGACGCGGCTCTCCCTGCAGATATGCCCGAGGTCGACCGACAGGCCGTCGCTGAGGTCGATCATGGCCGAGGCCAGTCCCCGCCGCACGAGCTCCCGTCCAAGCTCCAGTCGAGGCTGAGGGTCGAGAAAAGATTGGACCAGCAGGGATCGTTTGGGCGGAATCGGGAGCGCCCGGCGATTGCGCCGTAAAATCCGGAGGCCTCCGGCTGCGTCGCCCAGAGTCCCGGAAACAAAAAGAAAATCCCCGGCCGCGGCGCCCCGCCGCGTGACAACCCGATCGGCCCGGCCGACGACCGTGACGGAGATCATAATCCGCGACGCGCCCGAAAGGTCGCCGCCTATGAGAAGAACTCCGTGTTCGGAGGCGGCCGAACGGAACCCACGGAGAAATCCCTCGATCCATCGCCTCTTGAGGTCTTTGGGCAAGGCCAGTCCCAGGAGGGCATAAACCGGCCGTCCGCCCATAGCGGCGATATCGCTCAGGTTGACGTTGAGGCTTTTGCGGCCGAGAAGGCGGGGCGGCTGCCAAGCGCGGCGGAAATCCACGTCCTCCACCAGGAGGTCCTTGGTCAACAGCAGCCGTCCGCCGCCGAGACGAACGACGGCAGCATCGTCCCCGATGCCGAGCTCCAAACCTCTCCCCCGGCGCGGAAAACTCCGGCGGAGGACCCGGATGAGACCGGTCTCCTCCAGCCCGGCGAGCTTCATCGAAGCCTCTCCTTGTTCCCGCTCTTGTCCGGCGCCGCCGGGGCGCCCGGCCGTTCGCCGGGCTATGCCCTCCCGGGCCTCGGCCCCGCCTTGGCGGCCCGGACCGCTTTCCGCTTCCTCCGGTCCGCGGCCAGGGCGTTCTCGAAAACCTGATGTATGTTCTCGACGAAAATGAACTCGATATTCTTACGCAGGGCCTTAGGGATGTCGGCCAAGTCCTTCTTGTTGGCCTGGGGGAGAATGACGCGCAAGACGCCGGCCCGCTGCGCGGCGAGGACCTTTTCCTTGACCCCGCCTATGGGCAGGACGTTCCCTCGCAGCGTGATCTCTCCGGTCATGGCCGTGTCCCGGCGGACATTCGTTTCGGTACAAACCGAGATCAGGGCCACGGCCATGGTGATGCCGGCCGAGGGACCGTCCTTGGGAATAGCGCCCTCGGGGATGTGAATGTGGAAGTCGTTCTCGGAGAACATCTTGACGTCCACTCCCAGCTCCCGGGCGTGGGCCCGGGCGTAGCTGAGGGCGGCCTGGGCCGACTCCTTCATGACCGCGCCCAGGGAGCCGGTCAGGGACAGCGCGCCCTTGCCTTTCATCCTGGACGCCTCGACAAACAGGATCTCGCCGCCCGCCTCGGTCCAGGCCAGCCCCGTGGCCACGCCCACGCGGTCGTCCTTGAGGAGCTGGTCTCGGAAGATGCGCGGCGGGCCGAGGAACTTCTCCAGGCTCTGGGCGGTGATGCGGGTCAGCCCCTTCTTGCCCTCGGCCACTCTGCGGGCCACCTTGCGGCAGAGCGAGGCGATCTCCCGCTCCAGGTTCCGCACGCCGGCCTCGCGGGTGTACGCGCAGATGATCCTCTGGATGGCGCCCCTGGTGAATTCGATGCGCTTCCGGCTCAGGGCGTTCTCCCGGAGCTGCTTGGGCACGAGATGCTTCAGGGCGATTTGCAGCTTCTCCTCCTCGATGTAACCCGGAAGATGGAGAATCTCCATCCGGTCGCGGAAGGCGGGCTGGATGGGGTCGAGGAGGTTGGCCGTGGTGATGAACATGACCTTGCTCAGGTCGAAGGGCACGCCCAGGTAGTGGTCGCGGAAGTCCCGGTTCTGCTCGGGGTCGAGAACCTCGAGCAGGGCCGAGGAGGGGTCGCCCCGGAAATCGGCGCCGATTTTGTCCACTTCGTCCATCATGAAAACCGGGTTGTTCGACCCGGCGCGGCGCAGGCCCTGGATGATGCGGCCGGGCATGGCCCCGACGTACGTCCGGCGGTGGCCCCGGATCTCTGCCTCGTCCCGGACCCCCCCCAGGGAGATGCGATGGAATTTCCGCCCCAGGGAGCGGGCGATGGACCGCCCCAGCGAGGTCTTGCCGACGCCGGGAGGTCCCACAAA
>CAZFTV010000132.1:0-5737 GCA_964521765.1 uncultured Eubacteriales bacterium | reverse complement strand
CCAAGGACCGCTACCACCTTTCGGCCGCGGCCCGCCATTACGTGGCCGGGCTGATGGCCCACGCCGGCGAGATCTCCTCCGTCCTCAGCCAGTGGGTCAATTCCTATAAAAGGCTGATCGAAGGGTACGAGGCGCCCGTTTATATCGCCTGGGGCCAGCGCAACCGCTCGGCCTACATCCGCGTGCCCCGTTACCAGCCGGGAAAGGAACACGCCACCCGCATCGAGCTGCGTTCGCCCGACCCGGGCTGCAACCTGTACCTGGCCTTGTCCGTCATGCTGGCCGCCGGACTGCGGGGCGTGAGGGACAGGCTGCCCCTGGCCGAGCCCGTCGAGGAGAACATCTATCATATGAGCAACTCCCGGCAGAAACATTTTGAAATCAAGACCCTGCCCCGCAACCTGGAGGAAGCCGTGAAGCTCACTGAGAAAAGCGACCTCGTGCGCGAGACGCTTGGCTCTTCCCTCTTCGAGAAGTTCCTGGCCAACAAGAGGCAGGAAATCCTGGAGTACAACCGC
The DNA here is from genome assembly GCA_964521765.1 of uncultured Eubacteriales bacterium. GTDB lineage: Bacteria > Acidobacteriota > Aminicenantia > Aminicenantales > JAFGAV01 > JAFGAV01. The sequence continues at coordinate 5,219 of CAZFTV010000132.1, read as the reverse complement.
TGCGTGAGCGGCGAGTTCGACAAGCAGGTCAGCGACTACGAGCTCCGCAAATACCTTCCTTTCTTGTAATCTTATCTCCAGGCGAAAATATCCGAGCCTGCCGGCGGCGGCGCGCCTTTCAGAGTCCATCCCGAATCACAGCGAATGACGGGCGGCTTTATTTGGGAGTGCGGCCGCACGAAGTTGGCCTCAGACGCCATCAGAATTTTATGGGATTAGCCCCTCCGTCTCCCCGAGGGAATTCGGGGAGAGCTCGCTGGCGTCTTCGGCAAGGTCGGCGGCCGACGCGTCGCCGCGCATAAAAAAATCACAATTCCTTCTCATCGAGATATTGCTGCCCTGATTTCGACACGTTCAAGAATAGATTAGATTAACAAGTAGTATGGAAGCTTGGGGCAATATCGTTGAAAGACACGATGGGGAAGGGCGATACGGACTGGGGCGGCATCGTGATGCCGCCTGGGAAAGCGGCGACATGTCGCCGCACTCCAAAAAAGAGACCCGTCCGCCGGTCTCAATTGCTTTTGCCCCCTTGATTCCATTATCATGATTATCTCGGCTTCGGGCTTCCCACGCCTCGAAGCCGGCATCATATCATTCCAAGGAGTCATACGATGGCCGTCAAGGGATTCAACCCGTTCGAAATGGCCCAACAACAGTTTGACAAGGTCGCCGACCTTCTTCAACTCGACCCCGCAAGCCGCGAGCTCCTCCGGCAGCCGCTTCGAGAGTATCACTTCAGCATCCCGGTCCGCATGGAAGACAGCAGCGTCCGCATCTTCCGCGGCTTCCGCTGCCAGCACAACGACGCCCGCGGTCCCTGCAAGGGCGGCATCCGCTTTCATCCCCAGGAGACGATCGACACCGTCCGCGCCCTGTCCATGTGGATGACGTGGAAATGCGCCGTCGTGGACATCCCCCTCGGCGGCGGAAAGGGCGGAGTCGTCTGCGACCCCCACGACCTCAGCCCCCGCGAGCAGGAGCGCCTGTGCCGGGGATGGGTGCGGGCCGTCGCCCAGGATGTCGGCCCTCTCCGGGACGTCCCGGCCCCCGACGTCATGACCAACCCGCAGCACATGCTCTGGATGCTCGACGAGTTTGAGGCCATCCACGGAGCGAAATATCCCGGCTTCATCACCGGCAAGCCCGTGGGCATGGGCGGCTCTCTGGGACGGACCGAAGCCACGGGCTACGGCCTGGTGTTCACGCTGCGCGAGGTGCTCAGCAAACTGGGCATCAAGGTCGAGTCCACGGTCGCCTCCGTCCAGGGATTCGGGAACGTGGCCCAATTCGCCATTCAACTCTACACGAAACTCGGCGGCAAGGTCCTGTGCGTCTCCTGCTGGGACCAGGCCGACCAGACCTCCTACACCTACCGCAAAAAATCCGGGATCAACCTCGAGGAGCTCCTGGCCATCACCGACCGCTTCGGCGGCATCGACAAGGCCAAGGCCGAAGCCCTGGGCTGCGAGCGCCTCGAAGGCGAAGCCTGGATCGAGCAGGACGTCGATATCCTGATTCCGGCGGCCATCGAAAATCAGGTCAACGCCGAGACCGTCAAGAAGATCAAGCCGAGGGTGAAAGTCGTGGCCGAGGGAGCCAACGGCCCGACGACGCCCGAGGCGGACGAAGTCCTCAAGCAGCGCGGCGTGTTCGTCATCCCGGATTTCCTGGCCAACGCCGGCGGCGTGACCTGCAGCTACTTCGAGCAGGTCCAGTGCAACCAGAACTATTTCTGGACGAGGGAAGAAGTCCTGGATAGGCTCGACCAGAAGATGACGGCCGCTTTTCTGGCCGTGCACGAATTGGCCAAGACGCGCAAGCTCTTCATGCGGGACGCAGCCTACGTCATTTCCGTGAGCCGCGTGGCCGGCGCCTGCAAAGACCGCGGCTGGGTTTGAGGGCGGCCGGACAGCCGGCACAACGGCCGCCAGGGGAGGGACGGCTATGAGCATCCATGACCCGTCCAAGACGGCGAGCGCCCTGTTCTACACCCTGCACGAACGCTCCAAAGAGCTGAGCTGCCTGTACACCATCGAGGAAATCCTCAGCAACTTCTCGCTCTCCCTGGATGAGGTCTTCCGCCGCGTCATCGCCGCCATCCCCCCCGGCTGGCAGTTCCCTAAGATCTGCCAGGTCCGAATCATCCATGCCTCGGACATCTTTGAGTCGTCCGATTATATCGAGACGCCCCAAGTCCAGTCGGCGGACATCCGCGTCCAGGAGTCCGTTGTGGGGCGTCTCCTCGTCTCCTACAGCGAGACGGCGCCCGAAGCCGACTGCGGCCCCTTCCTCCAGGGCGAAGCCAAGCTCATCCAAACCATCGCCGAGCGCCTGGGGCATTTCATCCTCCATCAGAGACTGCGGCAGATGTTCGAGGAGATGAGCAAAGACCGCCGGGAGGTCGCCGCGGCCAAAAAAAGCTGGCGCATCGCTCTCGACCTCCTGAGGAACACCGACCAGAGCCTCTTCCTCCGCATCTCGCGCAAGATGATGAACTACCTGGGTTGGCGGGGCGTCAGTGAAGCCCGCTCCCTTCTCCTCCGCCACGGGGAAAGCCAGGGCCGCGAGGGCCTGTTCGGGGAGGCCAACTGGCCTCAGGAAAAAGAATCCCTCGACCGGCTCTTCAAGCTGAGCGAGGAAACCTTCAAAATCGCCGCCGCCAACCTGACCGACGAGGAGATCCTCGGCCGCATTCAGAAGTGGATCAACGAGGACCGCTCCAACGCCTCCGTCAAAATCCTGGAGAACGTCTATTCCTCGCTCAGCGAAGTGCTCGACTCCATGCGGCGGTATCGGCTCCTCCTGCCCCAGGGGGTGGAGCTCTCGAGGGCCAAGGCCGACAGCGTCCGCGTGTCCCTCATCCGGCGCTTCTTCACCGAACAGCTCGAGTACATCAACATCCTCAAGAAATACGTCGACCTCGAGGACTTTTTCGACATCATGGGACGGATCATCTTCCCGCCCGACAGCCGCGGCAAGCTGGGCGGCAAGAGCGCCGGCCTATTCCTGGCCAGCCGGGTGCTCCGCCAGGCCGCCCGCCGGGTCAAGGCCTTGGGCACGGTCAAGAAACCCAAGACCTGGTACATCACCTCGGACGGCGTCATCAATTTTCTCCAGTACAACAACCTGGAAGACGTCATCGAACAGAAGTACAAGGACATCGACGAGGTCCGCATGGAATACCCCCACCTCGTCCAGGTTTTCAAGAACTGCGCCTTCCCCCCGGAGATCGTCAAGGGGCTGTCGGTGGCGCTCGACGACTTCGGGGAGACGCCCATCATCGTCCGGAGCTCGAGCCTCCTCGAAGACCGGATGGGAACGGCCTTCGCCGGAAAATACAAGAGCCTCTTCCTGGCCAACCAGGGGAACAAGAAGCAGCGTCTGGACGCCCTGCTGGACGCCGTGGCCGAAGTCTACGCCTCGACGTTCAACCCCGACGCCATCGAGTACCGCGCCGAGCGGGGATTGCTCGACTTCCACGAAGAGATGGGCATCATGGTCCAGGCCGTGGTGGGCAAACGGGTCGGCAGGTATTTCTTCCCTGCCTTCGCCGGCGTCGCGTTCTCCCGGAACGAGTTCCGCTGGTCGGCCCGCATCCGGCGGGAGGACGGCCTGCTCCGCCTCGTGCCCGGGCTGGGGACGCGGGCCGTGGACCGCTTGAGCGACGACTACCCCGTCCTCGTCGCGCCGGCCCAGCCGAACCTCAGGGTGAACGTTTCCCAGGAGGAGATGGTCCGCTATTCGCCGAGAAAGGCCGATGTCATCGACCTGGAAGAAAACTGCTTCGTGACCAAGGACATACGGGAGCTGCTGAAGGACAGCGGGTACGACTTCCCCGCTCTGGACAAGGTCGTCTCCGTCTCCCGTGACGGCGTCCTCTATCCCCCCCTGGGCCTCGTCACAAACTTCGAGAAGGAAGATCTCATCGTCACCTTCGAAGGCTTGATCAGCCGCGGCGGCTTTATGCCCCAGCTCGTGGCCATCCTGAAAACCCTGGAATCGGCGCTGGGCGTGCCCGTTGACGTCGAATTCGCCTTCGACGGGGAGGATTTCTATCTGCTCCAGTGCCGCCCCCAAAGCCAATCGGCCGAGGAATCCGCCATGGAAATCCCGGCAGACCTGCCCCCCGAGACCGTCCTGTTCACGGCCAACAGGTTCGTCTCCAACGGCCGGATCTCGGACATCAGCCACATCGTCTACGTCGACCCGGACCGCTATGGTGAGATCGCCGAGCTCAAGGATCTGGGGGCCGTAGGCCAGGCCGTGGGCAAGCTCAACAAGCTTCTTCCCCGCCGCCGCTTTATCCTCATGGGGCCCGGCCGGTGGGGCAGCCGAGGCGATATCAAGCTCGGAGTCCGGGTCACCTACTCGGACATCTCCAACGCGGCGATGCTCATCGAGGTCGCCCGCAAGAAGGGCAATTATATCCCGGACGTCTCTTTCGGGACGCATTTCTTCCAGGACCTGGTGGAGTCGGGCATCCGTTATTTACCTCTCTACCCCGACGATCCCCAGGTTCAATTCAACGACCTGTTTCTCAAGAGCGCTCCCAACCTACTCGCTCAGGTCCTGCCCGAGCATAAGAAGCTGGCCGACACGCTCCGCCTCATCGACGTTTCCCGGTCCACGGGAGGAAAAGCCCTCCACGTCCTGATGAACGCCGACCGGGAGAAGGCCGTCGCCTATTTCGCCGAGCCGGGATTGCCCCCCCTGGCCGTGAGCGCGCCGAGGATGTCCACCCCCCGGGATACGAATGAGCATTCCCGCTGGCGGCGGAGGATGGCCGAGCGGATCGCCCAGCTCTGCGACGCCCCGCGCCGAGGGTTGAAAGCCGTCTACCTTCTGGGCAATACGGTCAGCGGCCTGGACGGCCCGGCGAGCGAGCTCAGCCTCCTCATCCATTTCGAGGGCGATGCGGAGCAGCGGAAAGAGCTCGAAGCCTGGCTCCAGGGTTGGAACGCCGCGCTCACGGAAATGAACCACTTCCGGACGGGCATCAGCCTGGAAAACCTGCTTGTCTATCATATCGTCGGCAGCGAGGTGACGGACAAGAAATCCGCGGCGGCGAAGCTGAACCTCCCCGAGGAGGCGCTCCTCGAACTCCCCCTGGGAGGGAACGCTCCGCCGCGGCGGCCGCGGTCCGGATTCCCCTCGGACTCTTGACAAGTCCGATTTTTCTCTGTTATATACGACCTCTGTTTTTTTGGCTTTAATAG
>CAZFTV010000131.1:1814-5798 GCA_964521765.1 uncultured Eubacteriales bacterium | reverse complement strand
AGCCGCCGGTAATAGTCCAGGGTGTTCATAAGAATTCGGCGGCTTATTCTATCGGGAAACGCCCTCCCTGTCCATGAGCGTAAGGGATGGGGTTTCTCCTCGCCAGAAACAGGATCGTGCGGCAGGGCGGGAAAATTCGGGGAAAGCTCCGGGATGATTGACGAGAAACCCCTTGATTTGATTGACTTCGACGGAGGGCTGTGCTAATTTCATTCCTCATTTTGGCAAGTTGAACGCCGGAGCCCATTATTGAAACCCGAAAATAAACGGCTTCTCTTTATTACGCTGATCATCATTCTCCTCAGCCTGGGCTATTACCTGTCCTACTACAAATATCTGGAAGTGGACGTGGACGAGGGGTTGCTCATTCACGGCGCGGACAGGGTCCTGAACGGACAATTGCCGCTCAAGGATTTCCACCAGTATATGCCCGGACGGTACTACCTCGTGGGGCTGTGGTTCCTGATCTTCGGCAAATCCATCGCCGCGGCGCGCATCCTTCTCCTGGCGGCGCATACGCTCAAGAACGTCCTGATTTTCCACGTCGCCCGGCGGGTCGTCCCCCTGCCTTTCAGCCTCGTCCCCGTGGCATTGATGCTGCTCATGCCCGGGTTTTGGGTGAAGACCGACGTCAGCGTTGTCCTGCTCCTGAACATGCTCCTGCTCCTCAGGTACCTGACCGCGCCCCACCGTTTGCGGCGCCTCTTTTTCATGGGCCTGGCCGCGGGTTTCTCCGCCCTGTTCCGGGAGGACATGGCCGGCTACGTCTGCCTGACCGTAGGGATGATGCTCCTGGTCAAGGGGCTCCGGGACGGGGAGCGCTTGTGGCCGATTGTGCGCCGGGGGTTGATATTTTCACTGGGAGTCCTGGCCGTCATGGGGCCGGTCCTGCTCGTCTACGTCAGTCAAGGCGGCCTGGGCCGGTTCATCGAAGGGATCGCGGAAACGGTCAAGCTGGGCCATATCGAATCCTCGCCCCTTCCCCCTCCTGCCTCCATCCGCTTGCAGCCAAGTCTCATGTTCGTCTACCTGGCCATGCTTCTCTTCGTTATCATGGCCGCCATGCTCATCGTCCGGTTCCGCAGAAATGAACCGGGGGAACGCACGGCCAACCTCCATCTCCTGGCCTTGGCGATCCTGTCCGTTCTGTCTTTTTATCACATCTGGCATTGGACCCATGAATTCCGCATCATTCAGACAGGTTCCCTGATCCATGTCTTGTGGGCTTTCGTGATGTTTAAGGCCTTCTCCGCCGCCCGGCGATGGATGAGGCTTCGCGGCCCCCTGCCGGCTGCGGCCCTCGGCCTGGCCGGAACAGCGGTCTTGGCCTTGCAGGTTCACCTCGTTGTCTTCAGCTTTACGACGAACACCATTTCCCCGTTCGACGTGGGCGCGATTTCCCTGCGGACGGGCGTCCATCACCCCATCGAGGGCACGGACAGGTCGGGAATCCTGCCGCCCATTCATACCGCCATAGCGCATTCGCACATATTGAAGTACATCGGAGACAACACTGCGCCCGATGATACGCTCTACTGCTTCGGGGAGAGCATCCTCTATTTTCTTTCCGGGCGGAAGAACGCCACGGAGTTCGACAACGGCCGCATCCCCGCCTATTTCCCCGGCCAGCGGGAAAAATTCATCCGGCAGCTCTGGGGCCGGAAACCCAAGTTGATCATCGTCCGCGATTTCGAATGGTCCTGGTGGTCGTCCAAGATGCCCGAGATCTTCGAGGCCATCCAGCGGGATTATTACCTGGAGGGCGATCTCTTCAATTTCTACGTCTTCAGCCGCGTCAGCGACCTGGACGCCGACATTCGGCGGGCCAACCGGCATTTCTGGAAGGGAGAAGTGACTGAAGCCGCGGCCGCCTACTGGGCTTCCCTGCAGAAAAATAGGGACCATCCGGAAGTGAAGAAAATTCTCAGCCGGTTCTTCTTTTCCCGGGACCTGGCCGAACGCAGCCTGCCCGTCCTGGAGAGCTATGCCTTCAGGAAGGACGGTGACGCCTGGCGATTGCGGTGGGGAACCCGAGGCCGCCGCCGCTTTACGGGGAAAATCTTCGGCGCCGGCGCCGGGGGGGGCGCGAAGTTGTTCTCCGGCGTGAACGTCTTTCCCCGGGACGACGGGTCCCTGCGCTGGAGTGTCGGCCCGGGCGGCGTCCTGTCCTTCGTTTCCGACCTCCGGGAGGGCGCGGCGGGCTTGGATATCACCGTCTCCGACCCGTCCCTGATGTCCTCCTTCCGCTTTGAGCTTTTTGTGGACGGGGAGCCGGCGGCGCTTGTCTTTCTGTTCTGGAGGGGCCTCATCCCCAGCGGCGAGGTCGCAATCAACGCCCCGAGCCTTTGACGGTCGGCGGAAATGCCCCGCCGGCTGCCGCGGGAAGCCCGCCCCTCACTTCCGGACGAGAAAAGAATAGAGAAAACGCGCGGCCGACCGGGCCATGCCCAGGATTTTTTTCAGCCCGAACAGACGGATATAGCTCAGCATCTTGAGCGGCCGCAGATAAAAACCCAGATAGGCCCAGCGCCGGATTCCGGGAAGGTTGAAATCGTAATGGTAAGGGTCGAAATCGTAACGAACGTTCCGCCAGTCCTCCTGCAGCCTGTCCTTCATATCCTCATACAGCCGGCTGCCGGGGAAGGGCGTGGCGATATAGAACTCGGCGAAATCGGGGTCGAGACGGCGCGAAAATCGGACGGTCCGACGAAGCGTGTCGCGGGTTTCGCCGGGGAATCCCAGGACGAAGTGGCCGATGGATATCAGGCCTTCCTCCCTGGCCGCGGCCACGGCGCTCCGGGACTGTTCCAGGGTGATTTTTTTTTCGCACCGGTCGAGAATCTCCTGGCTGCCGCTCTCGATGCCGAAAGACACCATCCAACAGCCGCTGCGGCGCATCGCCCGGGCCGTCTCCCGGTCGAAGGTGTCCACCCGGCTGTTGCAGATCCAGTTCAAGCCGAGGTTCTCCCGGGACATGGCCTCGCACAGGCGCAGGACGTAGTCCTTGCGGAAGGTGAACAGGTCGGTGTGAAAAAAGACCTCGTCCACGTGCCGGGAGACGGCCCGAAGCTCTTCCATGACCTCGTCCACTTCCCGGTAGCGGACTTTCCGGCCGTAGTAGAAGGGGACGACGCAGAAGGAGCAATTGAAGGGACAGCCCCGGGCCGTGGACACCAGGACGTAACTCTTGCCCTTTATGGGGATCTTGTAGCGGCGCAAATCCACCATGTCCCAGGCCGGGACGCGGAAATGGAGCTCCTTATCCCGCGGGGCGGGAACGCTCACCGGACGCCCGTTCTCCAGGCAAGCGGCGCCGGGAACCGGACCCCGGGCTCCGGAGGCGAGGTGCAGGGCCGCATACTCGGGGTCGCCCAGGAAAGCGTAGTCCAGGTAGGGCTCGCGCACGAGCTCGGCGGCGAAGTAGGTGGCGTGCACGCCGAAGACAGCCGTTCGGGCTCCCGTTCGTTCCTTGACCTGCCTCATGACCTCCATGTCCCCCGCGACCGTGGGCGTGGAGATCGAGGCGATGACGAGGTCCGGCCGGAATGCGCCCAGCTCCGACAGGACGGCGGGCGAGCTCTTCTCCTCGGCGATGGCGTCCAGGAGGATGACTTCATGCCCATCGCGGAGAAAAGCGGCCAGCGTGGCTAAGGACAGGGGCGGATAGATCGAGTCCCAGATGGCCGTCTCGTGCTGGCAGCGGCCTTCGCGGACGACCTTGTAGGGGAAGGGGGGGTTGAGGAGCGCGATCTTCACGTCAGAAGAGGAGGTTCGCCAGGAAGCTCCACACGTAGCGGAACCAGACCTTGCGCAGTTTGATGACCGATGTGCCGTGCTCCCGGGCGTATTCGTGCGTCGGCACCTCGCTGATGCGATGGCCCTTCTTCAGGCACTTGATGGTCATCTCCTGTTCGATGGTGGTGATGTTCTCCTTCAGGCCGAGCTGGCGCGCCACATCGGTGCGGATCGCCCGGAAGCCGTTCT
>CAZFTV010000131.1:0-1804 GCA_964521765.1 uncultured Eubacteriales bacterium | reverse complement strand
CGGTCAGGTTGACCCTGAATTTCTTGTTGATGCCGATGAGGATGATGTCGCTGCCGATCATGCGCAGCAGCTTTTCCACGTCGCCGTGCAGCTCGTCGGAACCGCCCAGCCCGCGCGAGCCGACGACCATGTCCGACCGGCCTTCGCGGATGGGCTTGACGAGCTTGGGGATATCGGCCGGGTCGTGGGAGCCGTCGGCGTCGATGAAGACGAGGATATCGCCCCTCGCCTCTCTGATCCCGACCCGGATGCCGTCCCCCTTGCCGCGTCCGTTGTCGGAAACGACGCGCGCGCCGAGCCGGCGCGCGACCCGCACGGTCTGGTCCCGGGAACGCCCGTCCACCACGAGGATCTCGTCGGCGTGCCTGCGGCAGCGGGCGATGATTTTGCCGATCGATTTTTCCTCATTCTTGGCGGGGATGACGACCGTCGTTTTCATCTTCTTCATGGCCCGGGCATTGTAGCACGGCCTCTTCGGGCAAGTCAAAATGCCGCGGCTGTTTGCTACGGAATGTTCGAGCGCTTCGGGACGGTCGTTGACAGAACCTCGAAGAGCCGCGCGTGCCCCTCGGCCGGCAGGGCTTCGGCGCGAAGGCGGGAGTCGAGTCCCAGGCGGAGGAAGGCGGCCTGGAGGGATGTCCGGCTGAAGCCGGCGGCGGCCAGGTTGTTCCACAGAGTTTTTCGGCGCTGGCGGAAAGCGGCCTGAAGATAGAGCCCATACCCGGCCTCGTCTTCCGGGACAGCGAGGGGCTTCTTCCGCTTCAGAAGACGGACGAGGGCCGAGTCCACCCTGGGCGGCGGGGAGAACGAGGCGGGCGAGACGGCGAAAAGGATGCGCGCTTCGAAATGGTTCTGGACGAGGATGGATAAAGGCGCGAACAGCTTCGACCCGGCCTGGGCGCAAAGCCGGCGGGCGAATTCCTTCTGGAGAAGAAAGACGCAGAGCGAGAACAATTCCGGCCTCTCGAGAACCTTGAACAGAAGCGGCGAGGAGATGGAATAGGGCAGGTTGCCCGCCAGCTTGACGCGTCCCTCGAAGCCCGGATGGCGGTCCACGATGTCTTGGAATGAGACCCGGAGCGCGTCGGCTTCGATGACCTCCAGGTTCGAGGCCGCCCGCTCCCTGAGCGCCGGGACGAGGCGGCCGTCCCTCTCCAGGGCCACGACCCGGCCGGCGCGCTCCGCGAGGGAGAAGGTCAGCGCCCCGCGGCCCGGGCCGATCTCTATGACCAGCTCGTTTTTCCCCGGGTCAACGGCCCGGACGATCTTCTCCAGAATGCCGCGGTTGTGGAGGAAGTGCTGTCCGAGAATCTGGCGCCTTGTTTTGATCATCAGCGACGGTTTCCCTGCTCAGGCGGCCTGAAGCGCGGGCCGGGCGCCCTCCCCGCTTCAGCCCCGGCCTCGCCCGTTTTTTGGCCGGGCCGGCGCTTTTTTCGCCGCACGACGCTCGGCCAGGGGAGCGAGCCTCTTCTTGAACTTGAGCGCCATGACCAGCGTCTCGAGGAGGGTCAGAAGGTCGAGTTTGGTTTTGCCCCGGACGCGGTTCACGAAAACGATGGGCGCTTCGCCCAGCCTGAAGCCCAAAAGGTGGGCTTTATAGAGTGTCTCCAGGACGACCGAGGGGCCGACCGATATCAGGTCGTCGAGGTCGAGCGCCTCGAGCAGGCGGCGGTTGAAGACCCGAAACCCTGAGGAAACGTCCTCGACCGGGAGGCCGAATAGGCGGCGGATGAAGCGCCGCACCATCCAGGTGATGACGCGTCGCAGGAGGCTGCGGTCGGCGTCCCGTCCGCCCTTGACGAAG
>CAZFTV010000130.1:5598-5910 GCA_964521765.1 uncultured Eubacteriales bacterium | reverse complement strand
GACCTGGGCCAGGAACCGGCCGGGAAGATACGTCAGCAGGCGGACGAAGTGCTCCCCGCCCGACGGGCCGCGCACGGTCGTCATGGCTTCGCCTGAGGGCAGACGCCGAAGGCGCGGGACGCTGAGGTCGGGACTTCGCTCCTCGAGATAGGACAGGATGCGGTTCTCAAAGTCGAGGAATTCCTTGAGCTCCAGGACGTTGGAGATCTTCAGGACATATTCCCCGCCGTCTGCGGTCCGTACATGAAAATTCCGGTCCCTCTCGCCGGTGAGCTCCCGGACTTCGGCCTCGAGGCCGTAGTTGTAAGGATT
>CAZFTV010000130.1:4060-5588 GCA_964521765.1 uncultured Eubacteriales bacterium | reverse complement strand
CGTAGAGGCGGCCGATGAGCTCGCGCGCTTCGTCAGGGCCGAAAGCCGGCCGCAGCCATGACGCCGCTTCGCCGCTCGTCCCGGACACGGTCTTCTTGGCGGCCATGACCTTAAAATGCCAGAAAAAGAGTTGCGCGTCCACTCTGACCGCGCCTCCCCATATCGCCCTTGTGCGGCACCGGCATTATCCTGCATGACCTGCTGTCTTTTTGAATTCATTTATAATAGCGGGTCTCGACCCCGCAACTTCCCGCAACTTGATTATGAATTGAATATAGGCTAAACTTTTTAAGATAGGGGATTTCGATATGAACATGACGATCCGGGAAATAACGAACAAGATCATACCGATTCTCAAAAACCATGGAGTCAACAAAGCTTCTCTTTTCGGCTCCGTGGTTAGGGGAGATCACACTGAAAACAGCGACATTGATATTCTGGTTGAGATGCCGGAAACTGCAAGTCTGCTCGAGCTTGCGAATTTGAAATTGGACCTGGAGGATATCTTGCAGACGAAAGTGGATGTTCTCACTTATGATTCTCTGCATCCATTGCTCAAAAACAGAATCATGGATGAACAACAGGCGGTGATGTGAATAAAGACGTTGCTGTTTTTCTCGAACACATCTTGGCGTCTATCGACCTCATCGAAAACTATACTGAGGGAGTAACGGAAGAAATGTTCCTGAGCTCTCCGCAAATTCACGATGCGGTTATCAGAAGAATTGAGATCATTGGAGAAGCCATTAAGAACATCCCGACGGAGATCAAGGAGGAATATCCTGCCATCCCCTGGAGAGCGATTTCCGGAATGAGAGACATACTCATTCATGAATACTTCGGAATCGATCTTAAGCTGACGTGGCGAGTGGTCCGACTCAGAATTCCGGAGTTAAAAAACCAGATAGCCGACATCAGGAATAAAATCAATAAATAACGACTCCATCCGGAAGCCTTCTCTCTCCCCACAAAAAGACAAAAAGCTTCTCGCCCTTCGGGCTTATTTTGGGCAGGGCCGACTCAAAATAAAAAAAATAAGAACATATTGAGGAATAGATCCCCCATGAAAATTGTATAATGAGTGAACAGAAAGAGGTCGCCATGAAAATAATAACTAAAAGCATCAGCTTGGCCGTCGCTCTTATGGGCTTGGCCGCTTTCAGCGGATTCAGCCTGGCCGAAAAGCCGGGGGGTCTCCGGGGCACGGTCGCGGATGAGACGGGAGCCCCTCTCCCCGGAGTGGCGCTCACCCTGACCAACATCGAAACGAAGGCCGAATTCAAAACCCAATCGGACGCAAAAGGAGCGTTCGTTTTTTCGGGTCTTCCTCCGGGGAACTACGAGCTTCGGGCCGAGCTTGTCGGGTTCAAGAGGCTGGTCCGGAAGGGCCTGACCGTCAAGGCCGGCCGGACGACCACGGCAGGCCTCATCATAACTCCGGGAGCTTTGGACGAAGCGGTCATTGTTGAAGGAGTTTTGGGAGGACCGGTCAGCCCAAAACCACTCGGCGGGGTCTTGGGCGGCGTGA
>CAZFTV010000130.1:2466-4028 GCA_964521765.1 uncultured Eubacteriales bacterium | reverse complement strand
CCCGCCGATTTCACCACTGAGGAATACGACCGCATTTACGAGCTCCGTTTCCTCTCCGCCCTCGACAACCCGCTGTCCACGTTTTCCATCGACGTGGACACGGCCTCCTACGCCAACGTCAGGCGCTTCCTCAAGTCCAACCGGCTTCCGCCCAAGGACGCCGTCCGCATCGAGGAGATGGTCAATTACTTCGTCTACAAATATCCCCTACCCGAAGGCGACGAGCCGTTTTCCATAACCACCGAAGTCTCCTCCTGTCCCTGGAACCCCTCCCGCCGTCTGGTCCATATCGGCCTTCAGGGAAGGGAGATCCGCTCGGACAAGCTCCCGCCGTCAAACCTCGTCTTCCTCATCGACGTCTCGGGATCCATGAACGCGCCGGAAAAGCTGCCCCTCCTCAAATCCTCGTTCAAGCTCCTGGTCAACACTCTGGGCGCGAACGACCGGGTGTCGATCGTCGTCTATGCCGGAGCAGCGGGCCTGGTGCTGCCCTCGACGGCCGGCGACCGGAAGGAAAAGATTCTCGGCGCCCTGGACAACCTCCAGGCCGGCGGCTCGACGGCAGGCGGGGCCGGGATCGAGCTGGCCTACAAGACGGCCATGGAGAATTTCCTCCCCAAGGGCAACAACCGCGTCATCCTGGCCACGGACGGCGATTTCAACGTGGGCGTGTCCAGCACGGGCGACTTGGTGCGGATGATCGAAGAAAAGCGGGACAAGGGAATCTTCCTGACCATTCTCGGCTTCGGAATGGGGAATTATAAGGACTCCCGCATGGAGCAGCTGGCCGACAAAGGGAACGGCAATTACTACTACATCGACGGCCTGCTCGAGGCCAAGAAGGTCTTCGTCGACGAGATGCGCGGCACCCTGTTCACGATCGCCAAGGATGTGAAGATCCAGGTCGAGTTCAACCCGGCCAAGGTCAAGGCCTACCGGCTCGTCGGCTACGAGACCCGAATGCTCAAGAGCGAGGACTTCGCCGACGACCGGAAGGATGCGGGCGAGCTGGGCGCGGGCCACACCGTGACCGCTCTGTACGAGGTCATTCCCTACGGATCGAAGGAGCAGGTCCCCGGCCTCGACGAGCTGAAATACCAGGAAAAAAAGGTCAAGCCCGAGGCCTTCAAGCTCCCGGAGATCATGACCGTCAAGTTGAGATACAAGAAGCCCGACGGCGACACGAGCCGTCTGATCGCCAAGCCCGTCGTGGACTCCGGCCTCGGCCTGGATAGGGCCTCGGAAAACTTCCGCTTCGCGGCCGCCGCGGCCCAGGCGGGGCTGCTGCTCAGGAACTCGGAGTTCAAGGGCCAAGCCTCGCTCGAGAGCGTCCTCGACCTGGCCCGGGGCGCCAAGGGGGAAGACAAGGCGGGATACCGGGCGGAGTTCATCCAGCTCATGGAGCTCTACCGGCTCCTGCTGGACAAGTGAACGCCGTTTCCTTAAAGCGGATTTTCAGGCCTGTTTTTGGCGTTTCTGGTTGAATTCAATCGTTATGGCCGGGCCCGACCCTAAATAAAATTCGGCCGCGGACCACGGCCGCGGGCGCAAGTCTCCGGGCG
>CAZFTV010000130.1:2099-2391 GCA_964521765.1 uncultured Eubacteriales bacterium | reverse complement strand
GAGGTAGACGGGCCGGCCGAGGGCGGTCAGGATGTCGGCCGCCTCGAGGAGCGTCGCGCCGTCCGTGGGAACGAACCGGTATCCGGAGATTCCCTGATAAAGCCGCAACGAGCCTGAAAGCTCGTCGCAAAATACCACGCCCCCGGGCTCGATTTTCTTCGCCAGCGCCGCGGCCCAATCCTCGGCCTGGGTTTCGGCCTGGCGATACGCGGGCTGGGAGCGCACAAACGGAATCGCGCCGCACAACGTCACGACGAGAAGGACGGCCGTAAAAGACCGGCGCGTCAGCCGG
>CAZFTV010000130.1:899-1903 GCA_964521765.1 uncultured Eubacteriales bacterium | reverse complement strand
CCGCCAATCCCAGGGATACCGGCCCGAACGTCCGCCATAGGCTAGACAGGTAGTAGGCGAGGCCCGGACCGAGGTTGGCCGCCTGGAAGCGACTCTGGGAGATGGGCTCATACACGAGGCGGAAGGGCGTACCGAAAAGTCGATATGTATAGATCGCCAGCGGCAGCGCGCCGAGGGCGAACGCGGACAGCGAGAATGCCGCCGCCTCCTTTAAAAAAAGCCCCGGGCGGCGGCGCTCCCTGCATCCCGTCCAGTAAATCCAGGCCAGCGGGATGATTCCCGCGAGGTTGGAATACCTGAAGACGAGCGAGAGGCCGAAGCAGGCGCCGACGAGAGCCGGAAGGATCAGGCGCGGCTTCTTGATGTTCCTGTAGATAAGGTATGCGGCCGCGGCCAGCAAACCCATGGACGGCAGGTCGCTCATGATGAGCGCCGAATTTTCAAAGACGTGGAAATTGAAGAACGTGAAGGCGGCGAGGCACAGGCCGAACACGGCGCCGACCGCCCTCGTCCCCAGGATGAAAAACAGCGTCAGCAGGATCAGGTTGAGCAGCGGCATGACGAAAAAAGCCGCTCCGCGTCCGATGATCTTCACAAAGGGATAGAGGAGCCACGAAACGCCGGGGGGGAAGAGGTTGTAAACCGCTCCTTCCCCGCGGTCGTAAACATAATACCCGTGGGGGCTCATGAGGAAGATGAACTGATGGTCCGAGGGCCTGGCCTGAAAATCCCGGTGGACAGCCGGGACGAGGGGGTCGGTGAAGCCCGTCCGGAACAGCCCTTTTTCAGCCATGATCTCGGCCCCGTGGAGGTAAGCGTAGGTATCGCATCCCCAGGCCGCGGTCGCCCTCTTGGAAAAAAGCTCGGTCACGTAGAGCGCCGCCAGGGCGCAGAATAGCGCCAGAGCCAGGATGGATTCCGCGCGCCAAGAGCGGAAGGCGGCCCTGGCGCCCGCCAGCAGGAGAAGGGCCGCGGCGGCCAGCCAGGCGAACCGAAGCAGGGGG
>CAZFTV010000130.1:0-889 GCA_964521765.1 uncultured Eubacteriales bacterium | reverse complement strand
ACCGCCCGGGCGAACGGCGGCCAGCACGGTGTCCAGGATGAACTTCGCCATGCTCACCGGCCGCGGATAGAGATGCAGGCGGGGCATGAGGCTCTTCGGCGTCCGGACCTCTTTCCAGCTGAAATCGATGAGCGCCCCGTTTCCTGAATTATTGCAGCGGATGAGAAGGCCGTGGTTTCCGCGTGAGAGGGAGACGTCTTTTTCCACCTGCCGCTCGGGACTGCCGTCCTCGACATTGAGGACGGCTGCGCCGCCGGCATAAACCCGGACGTTCCCCTCAGCCCGGACCGAGAACCTGTACACCGAGCTCTTGGGGGCGAAGGCGAATCCCTCCCAGACCGCGCTGAATTTTTCGACGTCGCCCGCCCTTGCGGCCAGTGTAAGCTTGTCGAACGAAATGACGGAGTCAAGCGAGCCGGAGACGGGCTCGCCGCTCCAGGAGGCGTTGGGATAGAAGCGCCCCCGAAGGCCGTGATCGGGAGCGAGCACACCGGTGATGACAAGTAGGAAGCCCAGGCCGGCGCAGACGACGAAGAGAAGGACAAGCCTCTTCCTAAGCTCGAGCAGAAAATCCTCCGTCCGCTTCCGGGCGTCCATACGAAACTTAAAGGCTCCCAAATTACCATTCTCCGCTTGATGAAAAACGCGCTCGTCGCGCCCGCGTCCAATATAGTGTCAGACGCCGAAAACTGTCAAGAAACTCGGCCGGCGACGGAATTCCGTCCGCCGCTTCACCCAGAAAATTCCGGGACTCAAGCCTTTTTCAAGGGAACCATAAATTCCTTCATTCGCAGCCGCTCATATCAGCGCGAATTCTTCTTAACAGCTATGGCTACACGACATAACTCTTTGGTGATTCTGGTTCAAAACGGCTTCTGATTCTGATTGA
>CAZFTV010000129.1:0-5913 GCA_964521765.1 uncultured Eubacteriales bacterium | reverse complement strand
CTGGAGCCTGTCGATGCCCAGGGAGCCGAGGAGCGCCGCCAGCCGCGACCGGGTCGCTTCGGTCAAGGGAGCGAGCTCCAACCCCACTCCCCCCTCCCCTTTCAGGCTGTCGGACATGATGACGCACTCGAAGCCCGCGTTGCTCAGGAGCGCCGTCCGGCGGCCGCGGACTTTTTTCTCCTGAAGAAACAGCAGCCCTTTAAGCATGCTCTCGAATTCAAAGAGAGACTCGGCCACGAAAGCGCCCGCTTCCCGGAGGACCGCCCGGCAGACGCCGTAGTCTCCGGCGATCGAGGCGGTGTGGCTGGAGGTGGCCAGGCGACCCTCGGGCGAGCGGCCGGCTTTATAGACCAGGACCTGCTTGCCCCGCCGCACGGCTTCCGCCGCCGCCTCGGCCAGGACGAACCCGTCCCCGTCCCGAAAGCCCTCGATATAAAAGGCGAACAGCCGGGACTCCGGCTCATCCAGGAGCGTTTTCAGGTAATCGGAAGCCGTGAGGTCGATCTGGTTTCCGAGCGACACGGCGTAGCGCGGCTCGAGGCCCTGCATCTTGCTCAACCGGGAGATGAGATAAGCGCCGCTCTGGCTGATGAACACCAGGCCGGCGCGCCCGGCGCTCCCGGTCTCGGGCCACTTCATTTTGTGGGAGGGGATGAAGGTCGTGTCGTAACGGCCGGGCTTGGACAGGATGCCCATGCAGTTGCCGCCATTGGCCACGGGCGCGGCCTTTCCCTTCCGCCTTCGGTCGAGGATCATCCGACGGATGTCGTCCTCCAGGTTCTCCGTGCCCGCCTTCTCGCCCAAGCCGCCTGCGATGAGGATGACCGAACGTGCCTTATCCCGCTCCACCAGGTCTTTCATGACGGCCGGGCTCTGCTCGGCGCCGACGGTCAGAACAAAAAGGTCCACCGCGCGCGGCATGTCGGCGACGTCGGGAAAGCACCGGCAGCCCTCGATGGTTTCCGCCCCCGGCTTGACGACCAGGACGTTTTCCGGCGGAAAACCCCGGGCCAGGATGTTTTTGAGGATGATCCGGCCCAGGTTCATCTTTTCGGAGACGCCGATAATGCCGATGCTCTCGGGCTTCAGCAAAGCGCGAATATTCTCCGCGGGGCGGCTCTCGACCGGCGCATGGTTCCGCGAAAAACGGCACACGCCGTCGAGGGGCACGAGCTTCCCGCCGCGGACGACGAAGGGATTGACTTCTGCTTCCTCGATGACGTAACCGTGACCCGGCTGGAAAGCCGAAAAATGAGCAGCCAGCTCCTGGAGGGAGCGCTCTGCTGCCAGGACGCGTTCGTTCTGCAGCTCCTGGAGGCGGCCGACGGCCTCGGCCAGGCTCTCTTCGGACAGGAGCGCGGGCCGGCCGCGGAATTCGCGGGTCAGCTTGGCGTGCACGGCCAGCGGGGCGAGGAGCCGGGGGATGCTTGATTTCTGCATGAGATGAGCCGAAGCCATGCCCAGGGCCGTCCCCTCCCGGAGCCTCTCGCTCAGGAACTCGACGTCGAGCCCGCCGGCGCCCACGGTCAGGACCGGTCCGAACTCCCGCGTGTTCCTTATTCCCAGGAGGAGCTCCTGGCCGAAACCGGCCTTCTCGTATTCCACTTTCTCCATGATCAGGAAGCCGCGGATTGAATCCTCGACTTCCTTTATTCTTATGGCCGGGTCGGACGGCTCGCCCCCGCCGCTAAATCGCCTTTCCCAGCTTACGAACCGTTCGGGCACGGTCTTAAGCATTTCGGCGCAGGACCGCTCCACGGCCGGGACCTGGGCCGGGACGAAGGCCACGCCCCCGACATCGGTCTTGTGTTGAATGAGCGGGGAGACGACCTTGACCACGAGCCCGGCGCTTCCCAGCGCTTCGAGGAAGCCGCTTTCCGGCCTCCCCCCCCGGGCGAGGAAACCACGGGTCGGAGCGGCGATGCCCGCCGACTCGAGGAGGTCGTAGACCTCCGCCTCGAGGAGGAAAGCCCTGCCCTCGGCCTCGGCCCGGCGGAACAGCCCCGCGACGCTTTCAAAGCGGCCGGTCATTTCTCTTACCGCCTCAGGAGGAAGCGGCCTTGCGCCCCAGCTCGAAGGCCTTGAGGTTGACGGCAACGATGTTTTCTCCCCGGGGTTTGAACAAGCCTTCGATGTGCCTGAGCAGGCTTCGCTCGCCGAGGTTCAGGAACGGGGAGGCCGCGCCCAGCACGACCATGTTCTGCGCTCGCGACGAGCCCGCGTCCTTGGCCAGTTTCTCCGAGTCCACGATCGCATGCCGCGGAACGCGCCGCAAACGGTCCAGGATACCGTCGAGCTCCGGGTAGTCGGGGATATTGCGGTAAGGCGTCGAGCTCGTGACGACAACACCCGTCGGCGCGAGGCTGTCCAGGTAGCGAAGCGCTTCCAGGGGTTCGACGCTGAGGATCATGTCGGCCCCGCCCCGCGGGATGAGGTCGCTGAAGATCGGCTCGGCCGAAAGGCGGACGTGGGACTGGACCGCTCCGCCTCGCTGGGCCATGCCGTGCACCTCAGCCTGCCTCAGGTTTAGCCCCTCATCCAGGGCGGCGTGGTCGATGACATAGGCGATGGACAGGATGCCCTGTCCGCCCACGCCGGCCAGGATGATGTCCTGCTTCCCCGCGCCTCGGCCTTCCATGTCAACCCCTCCTTTTCGAGGAATAGGTCACGCACTCCCGGACGGCGATGATGACCGACAAGCCCTTGTGATCGAGCTCCTCCCGGATGACTTGGACGTTGCGCTCATGATTCTTGGGCAAAGGCTCGATGACCTTGATGTGCTCGGCCGGAACGCCCACCCCCTCAATGAGCCGCAGCAGCCCCGGACCGGTGGCATAACTCGTTTGGCCGCCGGTCATGGCCACGGTGCCGTTGTCCAGGATGACGACGGTCATGTCGGCGTCCGCGCGGGCGGCGCTGAGAAGAGGTGTGATCCCCGAATGGCCGAACGTCGAGTCGCCGATAACAGCCACGGCAGGCCGAATGCCGGCGTCCGAGCCGCCGCGGGCCATGCCGATGCTGGCGCCCATGCAGACGCACGTCTGGACGGCGTTGTAGGGCGGCAACGCGCCGAGGGTGTAGCAGCCGATGTCGCTGAAGACGTTCGACCCGGAACGGCCCTGGAGGGCCTCGTTCAAAGCCTTGAAGGTATCGGCATGGGGACAGCCCGAGCAAAGCTGGGGCGGCCGGCCGGCGACCCCCCCCTCCCCCGCCTCGAAATGCTCGAGCGGTTTCATCCC
This sequence comes from uncultured Eubacteriales bacterium, assembly GCA_964521765.1. GTDB lineage: Bacteria > Acidobacteriota > Aminicenantia > Aminicenantales > JAFGAV01 > JAFGAV01. The sequence goes on along the minus strand of CAZFTV010000129.1, from coordinate 2,674 downwards.
CAGCGCGGCGCGGACAAGGTCGGGCGAGAGCTCGCCCTGGGCGGGCAGCTCTCCGCTCATCCGGCCGAGCACAACCTTGCCCGGAACTCCGTACAAGCCGCGGAGCATTCTCTCGATCAGGGGATAACCCTCCTCGGCGACGAGCACGCGGTCCACGCGGTCCACCAGGCGGCGGATGAGGCTTTCGGGGACGGGGTAGGTCGAGATTTTGAGCAGGGAGGGCTTGGACTCGAGCCCGCGGATGTTCTCCTGGACATAATTGGCGGCGATGCCCGAAGCGATGATCCCCAGACGCCCGTCCTCGCCGCTCAGCGTCAGAGCGTTGAACGGGGAAGCTTCCGAGGCGGCCAAAAGCTCTTTCTGACCCTCCAGGAGCCGCTTGAACCGGCGGCGGGCATTGACCGGCAGGAGCGTCCAGTCCTGCCATTGCCCGAGTCGGAGCGGGTTCTGCGGCCGGGGGGCGCGCGGCTGGACGACCGAACGGCTGTGCGAAATCCGGGTCGTGAGGCGCAGCATGACCGGGATGCCGAGCTTCTCGGATAGGTCGAAGGCCTCGCGGGCCATGTCGTAGGCTTCCTGGTGGCCGGCGGGTTCGAAGCAGAAAATCCTGGCGAAGTCGGCGTAATAACGACTGTCCTGCTCGTTCTGGGAGCTGTGCATGCCGGGGTCGTCGGCGGCCACGACGAGAAGCCCGCCCCCCACGCCGGTCAGGGCCGAGTTCATGAAGGGATCGGCCGCGACGTTGAGGCCGACATGCTTCATCGAGACCATGGCCCGTCGGCCGGCGAAGGAGACGCCCAAGGCCTCTTCGTATGCCGTCTTTTCATTGACCGACCAGGCGGCGAGGAAGCCGCGCTCCGGGGACGGAAACCGCAGCAGGTATTCGAGGATTTCCGAGGCGGGTGTCCCGGGATAAGAATAAGCCGCTGACAACCCGGCATGAACCGCGGCCAGGGCGACCGCCTCGTCTCCCAGCAAAACTTCAGGCTTCATGGCGGAATCCTTATTCGATACACCCCGCCTTCCAACCGCGGAAAGAGCGGCGAGATATCGTGCCTCGGTTGAAGTTTAAGAATACCCGCCCCCTGACGGGGTGTCAAGGCGGCCCATAAAGCCCCTGCGCCGCAGAGGGGCGCATCTTCAGGGGAAATCCGGCCGGTTCCCCGGAGGACGGGGCGATGTCTCCCGTTTCTCAAATCCTAGTAAATAGATAAAATTGAGTTGAAATGGCCCCTTGAATTCATTAAGATAGGGCCAAACGCCGCCGGTCAAGGCCGGAGCGAGCGCGATGGAGGATGAGCGATGATCAAACTGTCCACCAAAGGTCGCTACGGGACGCGGCTTATGATCAACCTGGCCAACCATTACGTGGCCGGAGAGGACGCCATCATCCTCAAGAACATCTCCGACGAAGAAGACATCTCCATCCGCTACCTGGAGCAGATCATCATCCCGCTCAAGATCGCCAAACTGGTCAAGAGCATCCGGGGCGCGGGCGGCGGATACACCCTGGCCCGCCAGCCGGCGAAGATCAAGCTGTGCGACATCCTGGAGGTGCTGGAGGGCTCGTGCTGCCTGGTTGAATGCGTCGAGGACCCCGATTTCTGCAGGCGCACGGCATCATGCGCCGCGCACGAAATCTGGAAGGAAGCCTCGCGCATCCTGAAAAACTACTTCGAAAAGCTCACCCTTCAGGACCTCCTGTCCCTACACGAGAGGAAAAGGGTCGAGACCAGGGGTCATGCGGCTCCCCGGTCCGCGGGTCACGCCTCCTGCGGCCAAGCCCACCGCCGCCCCCGGGCCTCGCGCGGCCGTTGACGCTCCGGGCGGAAGTTCTTGATCCTCCGGTTTCTCGGCTCCCTCAAGCTGGCCATTGTCCTCATCATCGCCCTGACCGCGCTGTGCGTCCTGGGAACGCTCCTGCCCCAAGCCGCAGCCGCGGAGTCCGCGCCGCGGGAAGGCCGGACGGCCGGTTGGCTGTCCATTCTGAAAGCCCATGACATCTATCATTCCCCGCTCTTTCTGGCCCTGCTTTCTCTTTTCAGCCTGAACATTACGGTCTGCACGCTGGCCAGGCTGGGGCCGAAGGCACGCCGCGCCCTACGTCCGTCTCTCGAGGCGGACGCCGATGCGCTGCTTGCCGTTCCCGACTCCTCCAAGCTGAGCTTGAAGGCCGACCTCGAGACGGCGGCCGCGGCGGTCGGGCGGACGCTCCGCCGCAAGCGCTTCCGCGTCCGGGAGAGCGCGGCGCCCGGCCGCCGCGTCCTGCTCGGCAGAAAACGGACGGCGGGCCGTTTCGGCTCGGATGTCGTCCATCTCGGGCTGCTGGTCATCGTGGCCGGGGGAATCGTCAGCGGCCTGGCCGGCTTTCGGGCCACCCTGGACCTCGAGGAGGGCCAAATCGAGCCCGTCCCCCGCGCCGGTTTCGGCCTGCGGCTGGAGAAGTTCGACGTCGATACTTATCCCGACGGCTCCGTCAAGGACTGGAAGAGCCGGCTGACCGTCCTCGAAGACGGCCGGCCCGTGCTCGGAAAAACCGTAGAAGTCAATCATCCCCTCTCGCACAAAGGCTTTCTGTTTTACCAGAGCGGCTATAAGTTCATCCTCGAACGTCCCGAACTGGGGCTCAGGGTGACCGCTCTATCGGGTTCATGGTTCGGCCAGGAAATCACGG
>CAZFTV010000128.1:0-5949 GCA_964521765.1 uncultured Eubacteriales bacterium | reverse complement strand
GCTGGCGCCGTCCGCCAAGCTCAGGGTAATCAAAAACGGGATGGACTTCAAAACCGCCCGCGTCCGGAAGAAACCCGTCTCCCTGAGAAAGGAGCTCGGCCTGGAGCGGCCGGGCTTCGTCATCGGCACGATCGCCAGGCTGCACCGCCAGAAAGGCCTGTCCTATCTCCTGCGCGCCATCCCTGAGATCCTCAGGGCCCATCCCGGAGCTCGGGTCGTCATCGCCGGCGGCGGGCCTTTAAGACGCCGTCTCGAGGATGAAGCCCGGCGCCTGGGAGTGGGAGACGCCGCGCTTTTCCTCGGCGAGCGGACGGACGCGCCCGCTCTCCTCGGCCTTTTCGACGTCTTCGTCCTGTCTTCGCTCTGGGAGGGTCTGCCCTATGTCCTGGGCGAAGCGGCTGCCGCGGGGATTCCCATCCTGGCCACGGATATCGAGGGCACCAGGGAGGTCATCCGAGACGGCGAGAACGGCCTGCTCGTGCCTCCGGCCGACCCCGCCGCCCTCGCCCTGGCCGTCAACCTGCTTCTGGGAGACACAGCGCTCAGGCGCCGTTTGGCGGCCTCCGCTCGGAAGGCCATCAAGGAGCATTTCGACCTGGCCCTGATGCTGAGGCTGACCGGGGCGTTGTATCGGGAGCTCGAAACAACTTATAATCAGCAGACATGAGAGCGCCCAAGAAAGTCGCCCTGGTCCACGACTGGCTGACGGGACAGAGGGGAGGGGAAAAGGTCCTCGAAGCCCTGGCCGAGCTGTTCCCCGGGGCGCCCATCTACACCCTGTTCCACGTCCGCGGCAGCCAGGTCCCCGACATCGAGGACAGGAGGATCCACACCAGCTTCCTCCAGAAGATGCCCCTGGCCCGCACGAAATACCGCTCCTACCTGCCGCTTTTTCCCCTGGCCGTCGAGCTCTTCGACCTGCAGGATTACGACCTGGTCATCTCCAGCTCTCACTGCGCGGCCAAGGGCGTCATTCCCAGGCCGGATGCGCTCCACGTGAGTTATGTCCATTCCCCCATGCGTTACGCCTGGAACGAGTATCACACCTATTTTTCCGGTTCCCGGCTGGGTCCGTTGTCCCGGTGGATTGTTCCGCCCGTCATCCACTTCCTCCGCCTCTGGGACGAATCCTCGGCGGCCCGGACCGATGTCTTCGTCGCCAACTCGAAGAACGTCTCGAGGCGCATCGCCAAGTATTACCGCCGGCGGGCGGCGGTCATCCCGCCTCCCGTGGATACCGATTTCTTCCGTCCCGGTCCGGAAAAAACCGAGGACTACTGCCTGATCGTCTCGGCCCTGGTTCCCTACAAGCGTATCGATGTGGCGATCGAGGTTTTCAACAAGACGGGCCGGGAGCTTCTTATCGTCGGGCAGGGGCCCGACGATAAAAGGTTGAGGCGGGCGGCCCGTCCCAACGTCCGCTTTCTCGGCAGCCTCGCTCCCGGCGAGCTCCTTCAGGCTTACCGGCGCGCCCGGGCGCTCCTCCAGCCCTGGGAAGAGGATTTCGGAATCGCCAGCCTGGAAGCCCAGGCCTGCGGGATTCCGGTGGCGGCCTACGGAAGGGGCGGAGCGGCCGAGACGGTGCTTAATGGGAGGACGGGGGTTCTTTATGAAGAGCAGACCGCGGAGGGGCTCGAGTCGGCCCTTGACAATTTGGAGCGCCTCGCCTTTAATAAATTCGCCGCCCGAAATAACGCCATGAAATTTTCCCGCGCGATTTTCAAAAACCGAATGTCCCGGCTCATCCGCCGGGCATGGGCGGCGCAGGCGGAGTCGCGGTGATCACCCAGAAACAGGTTCGGCTGATCGGCCTCTTCCTCCTGAGCGACGTCGTGGGGGTATTGGTCGCCTTCTTCTATTCTTACGCCTTCCGCTTTTTCGCCTATATCATTCCCGTGGACCCGGCCAAGGGGGTTCCGCCCCTGTCCGATTACATCCTGGTCTGTCCGGTGTTTCTCGGGCTTCATCTTTTCATTTTTTACCTCCAGGGCTTCTACCGCTCCCGCCTGAAGCGGACCAAGATCGACGATTTCATCCTTATCACCCTCAACGCCGGGCTGACCATCCTCGTCGTCCAAGCCGTCCTGAACTACCTCTACGCCTACAGCACCGGAGCCTCCCCCCTGTTCCGCATCACTTTCAAGCTGTCTCACGGCTTCCTGGCCGTGTACTTCGCGGCGGTCATCCTGCTCATCAGCTTCCTGCGCAACCAGATTTATTATCTGTTGAAAAGGCGATACGCCAAGGGGCTGAACCTCCAGAACGTGATCATCATCGGCGCGGGCGATATGGGCCGCACGGTGGCTCAGAAGATCGTCCACTATAAGGACTTGGGCTATGTTCTCAAGGGTTTCCTGGACAACGAGCGTCAAGCGGGCGAGACCGTCGATATCGACGGCGGCGTCAAGGTCCTCGGCTCCGTGGCCTCCCTGGAGGCGCTCCTTGAACAAGGCGACATCCAAGAAGTGTACGTTGCACTGGACCTCGGCAGCTATTCCCAGATCCTGGAGACGATCAAGGTCGTTCACAAATTCACCGTCCGCCTGAGGCTCATCCCGGACCTTTTCCAGCTCCTGACGCTCAAGGCCAACATTCAGGACCTGGACGGAATTCCCGTCATTTCCATCGACGAGGTCTCCCTGCGCGGAGGGAAGCTGGTCGTCAAGAGATTCATCGACCTCGTGGTTTCGGCCGTGCTGTTCGTCCTGCTCTCGCCCCTCTTCCTGGTCGTGGGCCTCATCATCAAGCTGACGTCCCGGGGGCCGGTGTTCTACAAGCAGGAGCGCGTCGGCCTGGACGGCAAGGCGTTCGAGCTCATCAAGTTCCGGACCATGGTCTCCAATGCTGAGAAGGAGAGCGGCCCGGTCATGTGCCGGCCCGGGGATGAGAGGATGACGCGCGTCGGCCGCTTTCTGCGGAAGTACAGCATCGACGAGTTCCCGCAGCTGGTCAACGTCCTGAGGGGCCAGATGAGCCTCATCGGTCCCCGGCCGGAGCGCCCTTTTTTTGTCCGGGATTTTCGGGAGAAAATTCCCAAATACATGCTCCGCCACAAAGTCAAGTCCGGCATCACCGGCTGGGCCCAAGTCCACGGGCTGCGCCAGGACTCCTCGATCGAGAAGCGTCTGGAGTTTGATTTCTACTACATGCAGAATTGGTCCCTGGCCCTGGACCTGAAGATCGCCTGGATGACGCTCCGCAAGGGCTTTATCGACCGGAGCGTGAAATAGGCCGCCCTCAGGCCGGCCGCTTCCGGCGGGCCATCTCCCCGAGGAATCCCTTCCAGAAGTAGTGCCCGGCCGAGACGAGCGTTGCGGCGAGGGTCAGAAGATAAACGGCGGCTAGGGGGGGGCCCGGTTTCCACCCCAGGGCGTTGAACAGCAGGACGAGGAAGAGACAGGCCATCTGGCAGATGGTGCTGAGCTTTCCCCACAGGGAAGGGATAAACATCTTCACGGCCGCCAGGCGGTAAAGAACCCAGGCGCCCAGCAAGATAGCCGCGTCGCGGGAGACGACGATTACGGTCAGCGCCAGGGGCAGGGCGTTGGGCCGGCTGACTCCCGGCAGGGTGCAGACGATAAAGGCAGCGGTCATCAACAGCTTGTCGGCCGCCGGGTCGAGGTACAGGCCCAGCCGCGATCTCTGTTTGAGCAGACGGGCGGCCAGGCCGTCGAGGAAGTCCGTCGCGGCTGCGGCCGAGAACACGAGGAGCGCCGCCAGGGGTCGGCGGGCGGTCATGGCCCATAGGAAAAAGGGGATGAGGAGGATACGGCTCAGGCTCAGGATATTGGGCAGGGTGATCGCACGGCTGGGGGGGGCCGAGGAGGAGTCGCTCATGTCCGGTTCGGCTACCTCAGCAAGCCGAGGATGAGGTCGATGATGCGGATGGCTTCACGTCCGGTGATGGGCTGGTCCGGGCGGAACGACTTGTCCGGGCCGAGATCCATGAGTTGCAGGGAAACGACCGCGGTGATGGTCTGATGATAGGCGTTGTCGGCTGAGACATCGGGAATCCGGATCATCTCCGGAGGGAATTGGCGTATGAACGGGCGGCCTCCCCGGCGGCCCAGGTGGTCCACCAGGCTCATGACCGTTTTGGCCATCTCGGCGCGGGACATAAACCTCTTGGGCTCGAAAGTGTGGTTGGGATAAACCTCCATCAGCTTCAGGGCGGCGACCTTGATGATAAAGCGGGAGGCCCAGGAGGTGGCGATATCGATGATGACCGGCGGACGCGTCTCGGCGTCCTCCAAGTAATCCTTGAGCTTGACCCCGATCAGAGCGGCCGTATCCTCCCGAGTGACGGCGGCCGAGGCGGGGATCAGGTCGAACTGGCTCGGGAGCTCGAAGATGCCCAGGCGGTTCTTCAGTTTTTCCGCCTGGTCCAGATACTCCTTGTTCTTGGGGTCGATATCCAGGAGTCTTTCGTATATCTCCAGGCCCCGGGCGAGCTGCCCGGCCTGGAGGACGGCCTCCGCATATTCCTTCAAGATGTCCTGGTTTTTCGGGTCCAGGGACGCCGCGGCGCTCAAATGCACGAGGGCGTTGTCCTTTTGTTTTTCCTTCCCATACAGGCGGCCGAGGCTCAGATGCGCTTCCAGGGATTTGGGCGAGTAGTGGAGCGCTTTGTTGAAGGCTTCCTTGCTCTGATCCATCAGGCCCTGTTCAAAGAAAGCCACTCCCTCGCGGAGCAGGGTCGCCGTCTGGCGCTCGCGGATGGCTTCACTCTCCTTGAGGACCCAGCTGTTTTCCGGGTCGATTTTCAAGACTTCCATGTATTCGTTGAACGCGGCATCCAGGCGGTCCGCCTTCTGGAAGAGCTGAGCCAGGCCGATGCGGCTGACGGTCATCTCCGGGAATTTGGCCAGCGATTCGAGGAAGAACGCTTCTGCCGCCTGATTCTGCTCCCGGAGGAAAGCCACATAGCCCATTCCGGCGTCGTAGAACGGGTTGGCGGGACCGAGACGGAGGAAGAGCCTTTCAGCCCCTCGGGCGTCTCCCTGCCGGACCCTCGCCCACCCCTCCTCGAGAATGATCCTCTGCTCGAGCGTCAAGGCTGAGACCGAGCTGGACGGCAGGCTGTCTATATGAAACGAGGGAACGGTGGGATGCCACGTGGCGCAGGCCCAGCCGAGGACGAGGGCGAGGCTGAGGGCGGCGGTTTTTTTCAGCATGGCGGTTCTCCTTCGGCATAGTCGGGCAGGAGGTCCCTGACCGCGTCGGGCCGGGCCATAAGGGTCAGCTCCAGGTGGCCCGTGTTTTCAGCGGCCTTGAGGAGGACTCCCCGTTCGGCGAGCTCGGGAAGCAGGGCCGAGCGCTCGAGCGGCAATCTCAGATGAAACAGTCTCCGGTCCTGGAAGAGGATGCCCCGCAGCAGCTTTTTCAAGTCGGCGACTCCTTCGCCGGTCCTGGCCGAGACATAGACCCGTCCGGCGACCGTCTTCCTCTCCTGGAGAGTCAGGAGCTCGTCGCGCCCCGGCAGGAGGTCGATCTTGTTGAAGACGCGAACGAGAGGGATGTTGCCGGCCCCGATTTCGGCGAGGACCTTCTCCACGGCCTCGGCCTGCTCTCCGCTCCGGGCGGCCGCCAGGTCGATGACATGGCAGATGCAGTCCGACTCGCGGATCTCCTCCAAAGTCGCCCGGAAGGAGGTGATGAGCTCCACGGGCAGCTTCCGGATGAAGCCGACCGTATCGCTCAGGAGAAAATAGAGGCCGTCCGAAAAAGCGACGCGCCTCAGGACCGGGTCGAGGGTGGCGAAAAGCATGGGCGAGGTGAAAGCATGCTCCCGCGAAAGAGCGTTGAACAGAGAGGACTTGCCGGCGCTGGTATAGCCGACCAGAGAACAAACTAATGTTTTTTCCTTTTCTCTTTTTTTGCGGGTCACATCGCGATGAGAGCTTACCTCTTCTAAGTCATGTTTAAGGCGGGTGATTTTATCTGTAATCC
>CAZFTV010000127.1:3033-6034 GCA_964521765.1 uncultured Eubacteriales bacterium | reverse complement strand
TTTCCACTTTTCAAAGGAAGTAAAGTGATTATTCAGCTCTAGGTGAAAAGCTCTGATTAGATGCCAGAAAAAAGTGGAAAGTGTAGACGCGACCCCCTCTTTGCTATTTTTCACTGGCATTTCATGTTGCAATCGTTGCTGATGCAGGCCTGGACTTCAAAGGGATGCACCCGCCTCAGACGGTGTCGGATATATCTTGAAATGAGGCGGATCTTTTTCGGCTTCGCTCTCACGGCATGTCCGCTCAAGGCTGCGACCTCCCTGCGGGCGATGATTCAACCTGCCCTTGAAGTGTTTTCCTCGCCGTGAGAATAATCGAGCCCCGGCCGCATGTCAATCCATCGAACCTCCCTAAAGGCTCAGGTCGTGTTCAAGCCAAAAGATAAGACATTTAGCCCCGGGGCCGGCGGCCGGAAAAATGTTCCTGCCGGGAAGATACGGATTTTTCTTGTTAACCTCCCCCTGGGGTTGGCCGTAAGGAATAGTAGAACATAGCCGGTTCGGACCTCGACCGGTTATAATGATTTCAAGGTTGTGGAGGATAACATGGAAAATCCCATCACCTTCCTCATGGTCATGGTCAGCATGTTCCTTTTCTACGCCTGGGTGGCCTGGATCATCCTGGAGTGGCGGAAGCTGGGACGCAGAAGCCAGCTTCACCACAAGCTCCTCGATCGATTCCAGTCGCCCGGCGAGCTGCAGGCCTTTTTGCAGTCCGAAGGGGGTGAACATTTTCTCAAGTCAATAAAAATCGACGGCCTTGCTCCCAAAGAAAAGATTTTGGCCTCTTTTTCCAGGGTGGCCGTGGCCACGTTTCTGGGGATCGCCTTCCTGGCTGTCGGGTTCATCAACCCTGAACACCTAGCGATCTTTCTTTCGGCGGGAATCATCATCGTCGGCCTTGGCCTGGGGCTCTTGGTGTCAGCCCTGATATCCCTGAACCTCAGCAAGAAATGGGGCGTGTTCGATCGGTGAGAAGGCCGTCGGGATTTCCTCGTCGGACCGGGAAAGCAGCACACGGAGATCAGGGTGACTGAAGACCGGAAAGAGCGCGACTCCTTCCAAAAGTTCTATGAACGAGTCGCGCCCGGCCTGCGGGGCTATCTTTGCCGGGTCTGCCGCAACGCAGCCCTGGCCGACGACATTTTCCAGGAATCCTTCTTGAAATTCCTGCGAACAGTTCAATGGGACATGCACGAGCGGCAGCAACAAGCCTTCATCTATAAGATCGCAACCCGGCTCTTCATCGACAACATCAGGCGGACAAAGCCTGAGCCGCTGGACCCGGGGGAGAGATCCGGAAAACCCCTGTCGGCCGCGACCTCCCCCGGCGAATACCTGGAACCAGACATGAAAAAAACATTCAACTCCCTCGCACCGCGCGACCGGTCTCTTCTGTGGCTGGCCTATGTGGAAGGATACAGCCACGAGGAAATCGCCGAGATGATGGGCTTGGGGAGCAAGAGCATCAAAGTCCTTCTGTTTCGTTTGCGCGGCTCCTTTGCCGCAGAGCTGCGAAGCAAGGGGTATTGCCCGGAGGAACAGCTATGAAAACGGAAACCTGCCCTTGGGAAGAAAAACTCCGACAGGCTTTGGCCGGAGGAGGACCCAACCCAGCCCTCCTCGATCATGCCCGGCAATGCCCCGTCTGTCGGGATGTTCTTGTCGTATCAAACTGGATGCTGAAATTTCGCGATCTCACCCTGGACAGAATGCGGGCGCAGCAGCCGCATCTTTCTGCGCAGGAACTCTGGGAGCGCTCCCCTGCGCGCGCCGTTGACCTCGGAACCGCTAGCAGGGCCTTGAAACCCATCGCTGTCTTCCAAAAAATTGTCTGGCTCGTCACGGCCGCGGGAAGCTTGGTTCTGCTGCTCCTGGAGTTTGATAAAATTAAAAGTTTTTTGGCCGACCTGCCGGGCTTTGGACAACTGGCGGCCTTTCTTAATGAAATGGCTAAAAGTGGGAGTGGGACGCTAGCCCAGGCCGTTGCCCCGGCCGCGTTCGGCCTGGCAGCGCTCATCATCCTTATTCTCGTGACGGGATTGAAACGCGGAGATACGCACCCTAAATATCCCGCCCGCAGCAAATAAACAACCGAAATCAAAGGAGATAAAAATGAAATGGACTCGCATTCTACCCGAAATTCTGACCTGTATGGTTTTTCTCTTGTTCCCTTGGCCCGGGTATTCCGAAGATTTGCCGCTCAAAAAACTTGAGGCTGAAATCCCCATGGCGCTTGCAGATTTTCAAGTTCCCGGCCTGGCCATGGGGATCGTCAAGGACGGCACCCCTGTCTTCATCCGGGGATTCGGCGTCAAGAATGTCAACGGCCGGGAACCTGTTGATGAGAACACGATCTTCGGCCTAGGTTCGGCCTCCAAGACCTTTAATGCCGGGCTGGCCGCCGTCCTGGTGCAGGAGGGCAAGATCAAATGGGACGACAAGGTCGTGGCCCACCTGCCCGACTTCCAGCTCTATGACTCCTGGGTCACGAAAGAAACGACCGTCCGCGACCTCCTCTCTCACCGGACGGGCGTCGCCGAAGTCGGCAGCCTGGGCCTTCTGTTCATCGGCTCGAAATTCGGCCGGGATGATGTAGTGGCCAAGACAAAACATCTTCCTCCGATAATCGGCTTCCGCACGGGCTGGTTCTATTGCAATATCATGTTCATAGCCGCCGGCCAAATGATGGCCAGGGTGACCGGCCAAAGCTGGGATGACAGCCTCAGGGACAAAATTTTCGCGCCGCTGGGCATGAATTCCAGCAGCACCAGCATCCGCTCTTTCAAACCGGGGGACAACCTGGCGACTCCCCATTGGTACGAGAACGGCCAGCCGGTTCCCATCCCCTGGGGGAATATGGACACGGCCGGGCCGGCGGGGTCGGTCAATTCCAGCATCACAGACCTGGTCAAGTGGCTGCAGGTCCATTTGAACGGCGGGGCCCTGTCCGGGAAAACCCTGTGGGGGCCGAAGATCCAGCAGGAAATGTTTTCTCCCC
>CAZFTV010000127.1:0-2980 GCA_964521765.1 uncultured Eubacteriales bacterium | reverse complement strand
CTCGACCTACGGCCTGGGCTGGTTCATCTGCGACTACCGCGGGAAAAAAGTTGTCTGGCACGGCGGGAACTGCGATGGAATGTCCTGCGTAATCGGCCTGCTGCCCGAGGAAAAATTGGGAATCGTCATTCTCCAGAACACCTTCCCCACGAGGTTTGAATACGACCTCATGCTCAGGGTGGTAGATATGACCTTGGGCCTCCCCGAAGCGGAGTGGTGGTCACTGGAAAAGCCTGAGCCGATCTCCATGACCTTGGAGAAATACAAACCGGGGCCTGAGGAAAAGCCCATCACTCGGGCCGCGGCGCAGAAATATGTCGGGTCCTATTCCAGCGATCTCTTCGGGGAATCCGAAGTCCGGCTCGAGGGAGACAGGATGATCCTCCGGTTCCAGGGCTTCCCTTCAGCCGTGCTCCGGGCCAAGGGCCAGAACGCGTTCATCGCCGATTTCGGCCAGGCCGTCAGCGGCATGTTCGGCCTCCTCCTGGGCCAGCGCGCCTGGCAAGAGGTCAACTTCATCGCCGATGCTGAGGGAGTGGTTAAAGAAATGGAGGCGGGCAAGTTCGGCGTGTTCAGGAAAGCGGCCCGGGAATAGGGCCTCCAGACATAACCGAGGTTCCATAATCCCGGTTAGGGGCTTATCAGGCCGCCCTCCTTTATTTTAGGCCCCAGACGCTCTCCCTCGGAATGGGCTACGACCGCCGCCGTGGCGATATCCCCGCTGATGTTCATGGAGGTCCGGAAAATGTCCAGAATCCGCTCCACGCCCATGATCAGGGTGATCCCCTCCAGCGGAATACGCACCTGCCGGAGGACGATGACAAGCATGAGCATGCCCATGGCCGGCGCGCCGACCGCCCCGATGGAGGCCAGGGTGGCGGTCAGGACGATGGATAGCTGGGCGACCAGGCCGAGCTTCATCCCGTAGACCTGGGCAATAGAAAACCCCAATATTTCTAATCTCAGCCCGGCAGATGCCAGGGCCTCTCTTTTTCTGAGCATGGGAAAGTCCGCATAAATTCCGCCTCATCAGGCCCCGCGGACGGTTCCCGAGTCGCCCGCCCCCGCCCTCATGCCGTCCTTGACCCCTTTCAGGCTCTCCTTTATACTCCCTCACGATGATCGGATGGGACGAACGCGGAAACCACGCGGCCTCAAAGGGTCTCAGTCGAAAAGGAAATTCTCATCCTTAACACGCCGTACGCCTCCGGTACTTCGACCTGCCCCGCTTCCAGGGTCGGACCGTGCGCGCCAAGCGCGAGGTCGATGTCCCCGCTACGGCGGCCGTCGCCTTCAAGGGCTTCAGCCTGTATTTCATCCGGCTGGAGCTCGAGCAGCTCTCCCGGGAGAACATGCTCCTCGACCCGTTTGACTTCGAGGTCGTTCCCCGCTTCCGGTAGGATGAGAGAGGGTCCATGAGCTACCACGCCCATTTCCATCACTGCCTGACCTCGCACCGGGAGACCGTTCCCATCCTGCCCGTCATCGACGCCCATCTCCATTTCGTGGATTTCATCCAGGAGTCGGACGGCATGCGCCGGCTCCTTCAGGCTATGGACGCGGGCCGCGTCGCCAAGGCCGTCATCTTCGGCCTGCCCCTCAAGAAGAAGTGGGAGGCCTTTGAGAAACATCCTCCCCATTACTACCTGGACGACAACTCCCGCTGCTATTATTTCCACCAGACCGACGACATCCTGGCCGAGGCCGTCCTGGCCCTGCCCTCGAGCTCCCGGACACGGTTCGCCCCGTTGTTGTGCGGTTTCAACCCCACCGACCGCTACGCCGTCCGCGACGTGGAGCGGACGCTGGCTAAGTACCCCATCTGGCGAGGGATCGGGGAGGTCCTCTGCCGCCACGACGACCTCACCAACCTGACCAACGAAGAGACCGCCCGGGTCAACCACCCCGCCCTGTTCGACGTCTATGAGCTCGCCGCCGCCCGCCGCCTGCCGGTGATGGTCCATCACAACAGCACTTCGGTCAGCATCCACGACGAATACGAGCACCTCCATGAGCTGGAGGAGGTGCTGGAACGCTTTCCCCGGACGGCCTTCGTCTGGACCCACTGCGGCATCTCGCGCCGGGTCTTCCATAAAGGCTACCATGTCATGGTCGACGGGCTGCTCGGCCGCTTCCCCAACCTGAACGTGGACCTCTCCTGGGTCGTCTACGACGACGTGGTGTGCGACGCCTTGGAGCCCAAGAAGCATTGGCTGGAGACGATCGAGCGCCGCGCCGACCGCTTCGCCCTGGGCAGCGACCTGTGCGGGCACTTCGGCCACCTGGGCCAGAGCCTGGCCCGCTACAACGGGCTGCTACAGGCCCTTTCCCCCCGGGCCCGCCGACTGGTGGCTTCGGACAACGCGGCGCGCCTCTGGTTCGGTGGCCGGAAGAACGCGGCCGGCCCGCGCCGGGGCCGGAAATGACGTTTGGCCTCTGGGACGGTGCGCTCCTTCTTCTGGTCAGTCTCCAGGCCACAGCCCTGGCCTATGTCCGTCACGCCAAATGGAAGGCTTTGCTCCTGTCCCTGCCCGTCCCCTTCACCCTGGGCGCCCTGGCCGTTGGCCTGCCGGTCAACACGACCCACGTCGCGGCCTTGAACCTGCTCCTGGGCTATACCCATGCCGTGCGTCTGCTGCACGACGGGTTCCGTCTGCCCATCCTGCCGAGCATCGTCCTCTCCGCCTCGGGCTATTGCGGGGCCGGCGTCCTTCTCCGTCCGGTCCTCCCCCAGAGCTCCCTGGCCTTCTGGCTGACCTGCCTGGTCACTCTGCTGGTGGCCTTAGCCGCCCGCGCCCTATCGGCCCATTTCCCGGAGGAGGGAGAACGCCGCCACCTCCCTCCCTGGATCAAGTTCCCCATCGTGGCCAGCGTCATCCTGTCGCTCATCGTCATGAAAAAATTCCTCCAGGAGTTCATGGCCCTTTTCCCCATGGTCGGAGTGGTGGCCTCTTACGAATCGCGGCGCAGCCTGGGGCTT
>CAZFTV010000126.1:5227-6045 GCA_964521765.1 uncultured Eubacteriales bacterium | reverse complement strand
CGATCACATCGCGGCGACCCCCCGGCGGCCCGAGGTCGTCGAGGCCATGCTCCCGTTCCTTCGGGAGCGATTCGCGAATCCCCAGAGCCTCCATTCCGGCGGGCAGGAAGCCCTTCAGGCCCTCGATGAGGCGCGGGCCCGGGTCGCCGGCCTCATCGGCGCCTCGGCCGAAGAGGTCTTCTTCACCGCCTCGGGGTCCGAATCGAACAACCTGGCCCTCAAGGGCCTGGCCCTGGCCGGCCGGGCCAGGGGAAAGCGGATCGTCGTTTCGGCGATCGAGCACCTGTCCGTCCTGAACGCCGCGAAGAGCCTGGAGAAGCTCGGGTTCGAGACGGTGCCCGTCCCGGTCGACGGGCTCGGCCGCGTCGATCCCGACGACGTCCGGAAGGCGCTGACGAAGGATACGATCCTCGTTTCCATCCAGACGGCCAACAGCGAGGTCGGGACCCTGGAGCCGGTGGACGCGATCGCCCGTATCGCGCGGGAGAACGGCGTTCCCTTCCATACGGACGCCGTAGCGGCGGCGGGAAGCATCCCGGTCGATGTCCGCGCCCTCGGGGCGGACGCCCTGAGCCTGGCCGCCGATCAGTTCTACGGGCCCAAAGGGGCCGCGGCCCTGTATCTCCGGAAGGGGACGCGGATCGTTCCGCTCGTCGACGGAGGCGTCCAGGAAGGCGGGCGCCGCGGGGGGACCGAGAACGTTCCCGCCGTCGTCGGCATGGGGCGCGCGGCCGACCTCGCCGCGGCGGAGATGACGTCCAGGACCGCCGCCGAGACCCCGCTCGAGCCGACGAACCAGGGCAAGAGTTATGAGAATG
>CAZFTV010000126.1:0-5190 GCA_964521765.1 uncultured Eubacteriales bacterium | reverse complement strand
GGCTCCCGCACCACGCGAGCTTCTGCGTGGAGTTCATCGAGGGAGAGGCCATGCTCCTCCACCTGGACATGAAGGGCGTCGCGGCCTCGAGCGGCTCGGCCTGCACCTCCAAATCGCTCAAGGCCTCCCACGTGCTCCTGGCGATGGGCGTGGACCATGCCCTGGCCCAGGGATCGCTCGTATTCAGCCTGCTCGAGACGAACACGGCCGCGGACATCGACCGCGTTCTCGAGGTCTTCCCGCCCATTGTCGACAAACTGCGCCGGATGTCCCCGCTCTACACGAAATTCCTCGAGGAGAAGACGTCATGATCTATACCGATAAGGTCATGGACCATTTCCAGAACCCCCGCAACGTGGGCGTCATCAAGGGCGCCGACGGCGTCGGCCAGGTCGGCAATCCCGTCTGCGGCGACATGATGACCTTTTACATCAAGGTCGCGGCCGGCCGCCTGGCCGACATCAAGTTCCAGACCTTCGGCTGCGGGGCGGCCATCGCCGTCTCGAGCATCGTCAGCGAGATGGCCATGGGCCGGACGCTCGGAGAGGCCATGGACATCACCAACGACCGCGTGGCCGAGGAGCTGGGCGGCCTGCCCAAGAACAAGCTGCATTGCTCCAACCTGGGCGCCGACGCTCTGCATGAAGCCATTAAAGATTACCGCGCCCGGCGGGCCGGCGGGCCTGAGGCGAAAAAAAAAGAGGAAGGGGGCTGCTGTTGCCCCTACTGCGACGGCCCCCTGGAGGGCGCACAGGGGCTTTGCCGGAGCTGCCACGTCGAGCTCAGGGAGTGTCCCGAGTGCCACAAAGCCACCAAGGCCGGGGAGGAGACATGCTCTCATTGCGGAGCCGGTCTGCCTTCCGGCTGATCGCTTCGCCGACGGCGAGTCCGGTTGTTCTTCCGGACCCGGCTCTCGAGCAAGGATCATGACATGCAAGCCGATAAAAAGCTCGACTGCTTCGGACTCCTGTGTCCCGTGCCGATCATCCAGACGGCCAAGACCGTCATCGAGATGAAGGTGGGAGAGGTCCTGGAAGTGGCCTCCACGGACGCGGGGATCAGGGAAGACATGCCGGCTTGGTGCCGGACGACGGGACAGGAATTCCTCGGACTGGAGGAGGAGGGCGGAGTCATCAGGGCCTACATCCGAAAGGCGAGGAGCTGAACATGTTCGGGGCGATGACCGAGAGCGGGCTCCGGGAGCGCATCGCCCGGCTGAAGCGAGAGCGCCGGGCGGTCATCCTGGCCCACAACTACCAGCAGGGTCAGGTCCAGGACGTCGCCGATTTCGTCGGCGACTCCCTGGAGCTCAGCCGGCAAGCGGTGGCCGTCGAGGCGGAGACGATTGTTTTCTGCGGCGTGCATTTCATGGCCGAGACGGCCAGCATCCTCTCTCCCGGCAAGGCCGTTCTCCTCCCGGACGCCGGCGCCGGCTGTCCCATGTCCGACATGATCACCGCCGACGAGCTCCGCCAGTGGAAGGAGCGCTACCCCGGCCGCCCGGTCGTCTGCTACGTCAACACCTCGGCCGAGGTCAAGGCCGAGAGCGACATCTGCTGCACCTCGGCCAACGCGCTGCGCATCGTGGAGTCGCTCCCGGACGAGGAGGTCCTATTCGTGCCCGACAAGAACCTGGCCGCTTTCGTCGCCCGGAGCACCCGGAAGAAGATCATCGCCTGGGACGGGTACTGCTACGTCCACAACCACATCTATCCGGCCGATATCCAGTCCAAGAAAATTCTGCATCCCGGGGCCGAGGTCTGGGCCCATCCCGAGTGCCGTCCGGAGGTCATCGACCTGGCGGACAAAGCCCTGTCCACCGGCCAGATGATCCGGGAAGCCCGCGAGACCCGGAAGCGGGAAGTCATCGTCGCCACCGAGGCGGGCATCACCTACCGGCTGAGGAAGGAGAACCCCGGCAAGGAATTTCACCCCGCCAAGGACGCCGCCCTGTGCGTGAACATGAAAAAGATCACCCTGCCCAAGGTCTTGGCCGCGCTGGAGCGGATGGAGACGCGGGTCACGGTTCCCGAGGACATTCGGCGCAGGGCTCTGGGGGCGATCGAGAAGATGATCCGCCTTTAAATATAAGGAGTGTCACCATGAAAAAAATGACTGAGGAAAACCTGAAGAACGCTTTCGCCGGCGAGAGCCAGGCTCACCTGAAATACCTGGCCTTTGCCGACAAGGCCGAGAGCGAGAAGCTGCCCAACACGGCCCGCCTGTTCCGGGCGAACTCCTACGCGGAGCAGGTCCACGCCGTGAACCACCTCCGGACCCTGTCCGGAATCAAGGCCACGCTCGACAACCTCCGGGAAGCCGTGAGCGGGGAAAACTTCGAGGTCGATGAGATGTACCCGGCCTACATCAGCGTCGCCGTGGAGCAGGGGGAGAAAGGCGCCGAGCAGACCACGCGCTGGGCCCTGGCAGCGGAGAAGGTCCACGCCGGGCTGTACAAGAAGGCCGCGGAGGCCGTCGCCGGGGGGAAAGACGCCGACTTCGTTAGCATCCAGGTCTGCGGCGTCTGCGGCTGGACCGCCGAGGGAGAGGCGCCCGACAAGTGCCCCGTCTGCGGGTCGCCGAAGACGAAATTCAAGGCGTTCTAGGGCGATGAACCTCTCGAGCCGATTGAAGCCCCATGAAGTCCTGGCCGCGGCCGTCAAGTCCGAGGCCGACGCCGCGGGCCTTTACGCCGCGCTCAAGAAAAAAATCCGCAGCCGGCTTCTCCTGCGGAAGCTCGATTTTCTGATCTTTGAGGAGAAGAAACACCGCGGCATCATGGAGCGGCTCTACGCTCAGCGGTTCGCCGGTCAGCCGCTCGTTCTGCCCAAAGCCTCGTTCCTGCCGGCTTCCCTGCGGGTGAACCCGGCGAGGCTGAGCGTGCCGCGGCTCTTTCGACTGGCGCTCAAGGCCGAGAAATATTCCGAGGAGTATTACCTCGCCGCCCGCGGCAAGATGAAAGACGCCTCGAGCCGCAAAATTCTTGAATACTTGAGCCGCGTCGAGCGCAGCCATTATTTTCTCATCAAATCCGAGATCGACCTCCTGGAAAGATTTCCGGATTCTTATAAAATAGAGGAGGCCCATCTCGGCGAGGACCTCGTCCACGTCGGGCCCTGAGGAGGGGAATGCTCCCGGGCGTCCGGCTTTTCTGGGAACGCCGCTTCAAAAGGGCGCAATTCAAGGAGGAAACGCGGCGCCGCGCCTCGATACGCGCCCTCGACCCGAATGATTTCATCGAAACATCGGGACCGCGCGACAAAAGAATGGGCGGGCAAGATCTCGAGCCCGTTGAATTCTGCGACGAGAATAATGGTATAATCACCGCTTGGCCTCGCGGCGGAAGCGGCCCCGGAGGGAAGGTATGTTCAAGCACAAATGGAGGGTGGCCCGGGTCTTCGGCATCAACATCAACATCGACCCGAGCTGGCTGATCATCTTTTTCCTTTTCACCTGGAGCCTGGGCGGGCAGTTTTTCCCCGCCAGGTATCCCGCCTGGCCGAAGTCTCTGGCTTGGATCATGGGATTGTTGACGAGCCTTCTCGTCTTCGCCTCGGTCCTCGTCCACGAGATGTCCCATGCCCTGGTGGCCAGGCAGCAGGGGGAGAAGGTGGGGGACATCACCCTTTTCCTGCTGGGCGGAGTGGCCCAGATCAACGACGAGCCCAAGAAGCCCCTCCGCGAATTCGGAATGGCCGTCGTCGGTCCGCTGTCGAGCTTCATCCTGGCGGGGCTTTTTTTCCTGGGGTCCGTGTTTCTCCGCCAGGCGAGCCAGCCCCTGTCTGCCGCAGCCCTGACCCTGGCGGTCATCAACACCGGCCTGGGAGTGTTCAACCTCCTGCCGGGCTTTCCCATGGACGGCGGCCGCGTGCTGCGCTGCATCCTGTGGCAGGCGACCGGGGACATGAAAAAGGCCACCCGCATCGCTTCGATCGTCGGCCAGGGTTTCGCTTTCCTGCTCATGGCCCTCGGATTCCTCCAGGTCCTGCGGGGCGTTTTTTCCGGGCTGTGGCTGGTCTTCATCGGCTGGTTCCTGCAGAGCGCCGCCGCCCACGGCTACGAGCAGGTCGTCGTCCGCAGCGTGCTCCAGGGAGTCAAAGCCAAGGACCTGATGTCCACGGGCTTCGCCACGGTTCCGGCCTCGCTGACCATCCAGGCTTTGGTGGACGACTTCATCCTGGAGCGCAAGGAGCGGGTCTTCATGGTCATGGAGGGAGAGGAGCTGCGGGGCATCGTCTGCCTGGAGGACGTCAAGGCGACTCCCCGAAAGGACTGGCCCCGCTCGAGGGTCCGGGACATCATGACTCCCAAGGAGCGCATGGAAGCCGTCTCGCCCGAGACCGACGGCCGGCTCATTCTGACCAGCCTGGCCGCCAAGGAAATCAACCAGGTGCCGGTCATGAACGACGACCGCCTGGTGGGCATCATCTGCCGCACGGACATCCTGCGTTATATCAAGCTTAAGACCGAGCTCGGCCTGTAGGCCGGAAGGAGGGCGGATGGAAGGCGCCCGGAAGAGGATCGGGCAGGTCATCCGCATCCTGAGGAAAAGCTACCCGCGCAGCCGGACCGCGCTCGAGTTCCGGAACCCGCTCCAGATCCTGGTGGCCACGATCCTCTCCGCGCAGTGCACGGATGAGCGAGTCAACAGCCTGACGCCCGCCCTGTTCAGGAAATACAGGACGGCGTCCGATTTCGCATCGGCCCACCGGGAGGAGCTCGAGTCCGAGATCCGGGCCACGGGCTTTTTCCGCAACAAAGCCAAGTCCATCATCGGCGCCGCGGGCAAGATTGTCTCGGACTACGGGGGAGAGGTGCCCGCGACGATGGACGAGCTGCTCACGCTGCCCGGCGTGGCCCGCAAGACGGCCAACATCGTCCTCTCCGCGGGCTTCGGCCGGGCGGAGGGGATCGCCGTGGATGTTCACGTGGCGAGGCTGGCCGGCCGCCTGGGGCTGAGCCGCGAGAAGGTCCCGGAAAAGATCGAGCGCGACATCCTCGAAATCGTGCCCCGCGGCGACTGGCTGGACTTCAACTTCATGCTCGTCAACCATGGTCGGGCCGTCTGCCGGACGCGAAAACCGCTCTGTCCCGAATGCCCGCTGGGGCGGCTGTGCCCCTCTGTGGGAAAGGTCGAGACGTCGCGCGCGAGGGTCGCGGCCGGTCGCAAGTCGAAAAAATAGCATTCCC
>CAZFTV010000125.1:0-6124 GCA_964521765.1 uncultured Eubacteriales bacterium | reverse complement strand
CGCCCCCTGGAAGCGGGCGACTTTCGACACCTCGCGCCTGACGTCCGAGCAGGTCAAGATCACGGACTCCGACTACGGGAAAATCTGGGACCTGAGCCTCTGCCGGGGATGCGGCCATATCTTCGCCGACCCCTGTCCCCCGGCCGAGGCCATCGCCTCCCTTTACGCGCGCGTCGAGGACCCGCGATACGAGGAGGAGGCCGCGGGCCGGTCGCAGAATTTTCTCCGCATTCTCGGCCGCCTGGAAAAGCACCGGCCGGACAAAGGCCGCCTGCTCGACGTCGGCGCGGCCACCGGCATCCTGCTCGACCTCGCCCGGCGGAGAGGCTGGGACCCCGCGGGGGTGGAGGTCTCCGCCTGGGCGGCCGGCGTGGCCGGGAAGAAATACGGCCTGAGCCTGCATGTCGGCGACTTCGTCGAGATGGATATCGCCCGCGACCGGTTCGAGGCGGTGGCCATGGTGGACATCATCGAACACCTCGCCAGCCCCGCCCCGGCCGCAGCCAAGGCCTGGCAGGCTCTGAAGCCGGGCGGAGTCCTCTGTCTCGTGACGCCGGACATCCACAGCCTGGCGGCCCGCCTGGCCGGACCCCGGTGGTGGCATCTGCGTCCGGGACATCTGTCTTATTTTTCGCGACGGAGCCTCGCCGTCCTCCTCGGACGCGCCGGTTTCCGCGTCCTTGAGCTGCGCCGGTACGCCTGGACCTTCAGCGCTCAATATCTCCTCTCCCGGCTGCCCTTCTTCCGGCGGTGGGCCGACTCGAGGTCCGCTTCTTTTTTGAGGGGAATTCCGATACAATTGGCGCTCGGCGACTCCTTCGAAATCTACGCCGCAAAGGTGCCGGAGACTTGAACCCTTACCTGAGAGCGATCCGGCTCGAACGGTGGCCCCGCAGCCTGGCGATTTTTCTAGGCCCGGCCGCATATGTCTTTCTCTTCCGCCAGGCGCTCGCGGGGCTGACCGTTCTCGAGGCCGCCTGGCGCCTGGCGCTGTCCTTCCTCCTGACCTGGGGCATTTCCACGGCCAATTACATCGTCAACGAAATCGCCGACATGCCCACGGACATCCACCATCCGACAAAGAAACACAGGCCCCTCATCAAAGGGGAAGTCAAGAAAAGACCGTTCGCCCTCCTGGGCTTTGCGCTGGCCGCCCTGTGCCTGTCCGCGGCCTGGCTCGCCTTTACCCCCCCCTTCTTCTATTCCCTGCTGGCTCTGCTTGCGGCCGGGTTCATCTACAACATCAAGCCCTTGCGGACCAAGGACATTCCCTTCCTCGATTCCCTGTCCGAGTCCATGAACAACCCCATCCGCCTCTTTGTCGGCTGGTTTGCCTTCGCCCCCGCCCATCTTTTCCCTCCCCTCAGCCTCGTCCTGTGCTGGTGGGCTTTCGGCAACCTGCTGATGGTGGCCAAGCGCCTCTCGGAATTCCGGTTCCTCAAGGAGAAAGCCGAAGAATACCGCGTCTCCCACCGGGCTTACACCCGGACCTCGCTCCTCCTGGGCATGGCGGCCAGCGCGGTCATTTTCATCGCCACCTATTTCTGGTTCGCCGCGTCCTTCCGCCTCCAGTCTTTTTATCTCTACTCCGTCCCTATCCTTCTCCTGATGTCTATCGTCTTCCGTAAAACCCTGCGCGAGGAGGAGGTCATGGAGGAGCCCGAAAAGTTGTTCGGCACCCCGCTGGTGGCCGGCGTGCTGATCGTCCTCCTGGCTTTGTTCAGCCTGTCCTTCTTCCTGGATCACGTCGGCCGGTGATGGCGCGCACTCCCCCCCGGCGCGAAAAACTCCTGGCCGCCACGACCAACCGAGGGAAGCTCCGGGAAATCACCGGGATCCTGGAAGGCCTGGCGGTCGATATCCTGATGCTCGAAGACCTGGGCTTGTCTCTATCCGCTCCGGAAGAAGGGCGGACTTTCATGGAAAACGCAAGGCAAAAAGGCCTTTTTTACTCGCGACGGACTCCGATTCTAACCTTGGCCGAAGACTCCGGCCTCGAGGTCGATTATCTGGACGGTGCGCCCGGCGTGTTTTCGGCGCGCTTCTCCGGACCGGAAGCCGACGACGCTCACAACGTCGCCAAGGTGCTCGATCTCCTGCGCGGCGTGCCGGAGAAAAAAAGGACGGCCCGGTTTGTCTGCTGCGCCGTCCTCTGCCGGAACGGATCCGTGTTGAATGAGATCACGGGCCGGGCCGCGGGGAGGATCAGTCTCGAGCCCCGTGGCCGGGGAGGGTTCGGCTATGACCCGATATTTATCTATCCGCCTCTGGGGCGGACATTCGCCGAGTTGTCCCCTTCGGAAAAAAGCGCAGTCAGCCACAGGGGACAAGCCCTGCGCAAGGTCCGGGAATATCTTGCCCGGCTCATCGCTTCGCACGGCTGACCCCCGAGGGAGCCTTCCGCCGCGTTCAGACTCGCCGGAGAGGAGGGGGATAACCCCCTCCTCTCTCACTTGACTTGCGGATCGGAGCCGACCGTGACCTGGTCCTTGAGGCCGCGGAACATCTTCTCCCCGATGCCCTTGACCTTCAGCAGGTCCTCGGGGCGTTTGAAGGATCCATGTTCCTTGCGATAGTCCAGGATTCTCTGAGCGAGCTTAGGCCCGACCCGGGGCAGGGACTGCAGCTCGTTCAGTCCGGCGGTGTTGATGTTCACCTTGGCCTTGCCCGTCTCCGCCGGCGCCTGGCCCAGGACCGTCAGGGGCATGACCAGAAAGCAGACCAGCACCGCCAGGGCGGCGCTCTTCCTGAAAAGATGATTCATTAGGACCTCCTTCCGGTCTTCTTCATGCAAACGACGGGCCAGGACGGGGCGTCCGGCATTTTCCACGGAATCAACATGTTGGATGAGAGGCGGGAAGCGGCGTGTCGCCTCAAGTTGGCGAAAAGCTCACGGGGGCGGCAACGCGCGTTGACGCCCCCGTTGTGCGTCTCATGAGTTCCTTGGGGACTCCCCCCTGGAAGTGTCCCGTCTCTGTGGATGACTAAAACAAGGAAATTGTGAGACGGGACACTAGGAGCGGGGATGGGACTTGCGGTAGGTCTCCAGGAGCTGCCGCAGGTCGAGATGCGTATATTTCTGGGTCGTAGACAAGCTCTCGTGGCCGAGGAGCTCCTGGATGACGCGGAGGTCTGCGCCCCGGCCCAGGAGGTGCGAAGCGAAGGAGTGGCGCAGGGAATGCGGGCTGATCTTCCGGCGGACGGCGGAGCGCCGGAGGTACTTCCCCATAGCCCGCTGCACTGAGCGCGCGGTCAAACGCGTGCCCAGCCGGTTGAGAAAAACCGCTTTTTCCCCGGACTGGCGGGGGTCGACGTCGGACCTGACCCGCAGGTAGGACCTCAGGCTCTCCTCGGCCTTGCGGCCGAAGGGGACCAGTCGTTCCTTCCGGCCCTTGCCCCTCACGCGCACCAGCCTCTCGGAGAAGCCGACGTCGTCGAGGTTCAAGGACGTAAGCTCGCTCACTCTGATGCCCGTGGCGTACAGAAGCTCGAGGAGAGCCCGGTCGCGGACGCCGAGAAAATCATCGCCTCGGGGCAAGTCCAGAAAAGCGGCCGCCTCGGGCTCGGACAGGAAGGAAGGCACGGGACGGTCCTGCTTGGGCGCGGTCAGAAGCCGGGCGGGGTTGTCGTCCCTCCAGCGGCGCTTGACGGCGTACTGCAGGAAGGAACGGACGGCAGCCAGCTTCCGGGCCGCCGTGGATTTTTTCTGCCGACGCTCATGAAGCCGGACGAGAAAACCGCGCAGCAAGGCGTTGTCCACGGTGCGGAGATTCCTGTCGTTCTCGCGGAGGAATTCGGCGAATTGCTCCACATCCCGCCGGTAGGCGGACAGGGTGTGGGGCGAGACGTTTTTCTCATGCTGCAGGTGGGCGAGAAATTCTTCGAGTTCGCGCTTCATTTCTGACCCGGTTCGGGCGGCGGGGACTGGGCCGGACCCGGAGAGGGCTCGGGTTCTCCCGCCGGAGGAGCCTCCTCGACTTCATAGCCGCAGGCCTCGTCCCGGCAGCGGATGAGGGGCGGCTTGTTTTTTCTCTGTTTGCGGAAAAGGACGGGCTTCCCGCATTGGGGGCAGGACCGCTGGATGGGCTCATCCCAGGAGGCGACTCGGCACTTGGGAAAAAGGCTGCAGCCGTAGAACATGCGCCCTCGGCGGGTTTTCCTCTGGAGGAGGGTCCCCCCGCATCCGGCCGGACAGGGAATTCCGGTGTCGACCCGCTCCTTTTTCTTGACGAATTCGCACTTCGGGTAAGTCGAACAAGCGACGAAAACGCCGTATCGACCCCGCCTCTGGACGAGCTGGCTCCCGCACTGGGGACATATCTCCTCCAGGGGAATGACTTCCTTCTTCACCATGCTCTGCTTGAACTTGCAGTCGGGATAGCCCGAACAGGCCTTGAAGCGTCCGAAACGCCCGCTCTTGATCACCAGAGGCTTGCCGCATTCCGGACAGCTCTCCTCCACGGGTATGCCGGTTTTCGTCACGCCCTCGGTCTCCATGCCCTTGTCCAAGTCCGTTCGAAGGCGGAGGTAATAGGACCTCAGGGATTCCAGCCAGGAGTACTCCCCCTCGCTGATCCGGTCCAGCTCCTCCTCCATGCGGGCCGTGAACTGGACGTCCATCAGGTCGGAGAAATGCTGCACGAGAAAATCGGTGACGAACATGCCCAGGTCGGTGGGGATGAACTTGCCCGCGTCCTTGACGACGTAGACCCGGTTCTGGATCGTGGCGATGATGGGCGCATAGGTGCTGGGCCGCCCGATGCCCTTGGCCTCGAGCTCCTTGACCAGCGTTCCCTCGGTGTAACGGGGCGGAGGCTGGGTGAAATTCTGTTTGGACTCGATGCCCAGCAGGGTCAGGGCCTCGCCCTTGACCGCCTTGGGCAGTGTTTTGGCCGCGGCCTCGGACGGCTCGTCGAAAGATTCTTCCTCGTCCCGATCCTCCGCCGCGGCCTTGGCCCGTTCTTTTTTCTGGTCATCGTAGAGAGCCAGGAACCCGGGATGAAGAATGACCTCACCCTTGGTCGAGAACTGGCACTCGCCGGCCCGGATGTCGAATTCCGTTTCCTCGACCTGGGCCGAGCTCATCTGGCTGGCGATAAACCGGTTCCAGATCAGGCGGTAAATGTAGAATTCCTCTTTTTTCAACCAGGGTTTGACAGCTTCGGGGGGCAGATCGGGCGAAGTGGGCCGGATGGCCTCATGGGCGTCCTGGGTCTTTTTCCTGTTCTTGAAGAAACGGGGGGCTTCCGGCAGGTAGTCCGGCGACCAACGCGAGCTTATGTAGCCCCGGGCCCAGTTCACGGCCTCGTCCGAAAGGCGAAAGGAATCGGTGCGCATGTAGGTGATCAGCCCCACCAGACCCCGTTCCCCGAGCTCCAGGCCCTCGTAGAGCCGCTGGGCCAGCGACATCGTCCTCTTGACCGGATAGCGGTGCAGGCGGAACGCCTCCTGCTGCAGGGAGCTCGTGATATGCGGCGGGGGGGGGCTTTTTTCCTTCTTCCGGACGATGACATCGTTCAGGATGAAGGGCGTCTGCCGGAGCTTTTCGACGAGGTCGCCGGCCGTCTCCCCGTCCGGGACCCTGGCTTTGCGTCCGTCGATCTTGACCAGGGCCGCCTTGAAATCCGGGGGGGCGGAAGCCCGCAGAGCGGCGGTTATGGGCCAGAACTCCTCGGGGGCGAAGGCCTTGACTCCGCCTTCCCGAGCTATCACCATCGCTTCCAGGCCGGAGCAAGGGCAGTTCTTAAGGACCCTCAGCTCTTGACCCTCCTACATAACATCTACGTTACCGGCTCGCGCAGACCCGTTCGGGAATAGGCCGTAAAGAGCTTTTCCATATCTCTGGGCGGACGGTTCTGACAGACCCTCTCCAACAGTCTCGAGAGCGCGCTGCTCAACTGACGCCTGCCTGGAGACTCGTGTTCGATTCGGGCAACACGCCCTAAAGACACGGCCCCGGTCATAGGCTGTGCAATCGGGGGGCAGTGGACGTAGTCAACCTATTCCCGAAACCATAAACCTGACACCGCGCACGATGCTAAGCAACTCGTGCTGATCTTCGGGGACGAATCCCGCGCTCGACCAACCGCCCTGTCTGCTACGCCAGGCTGTGCCCGAACCTCGA
>CAZFTV010000124.1:4697-6128 GCA_964521765.1 uncultured Eubacteriales bacterium | reverse complement strand
CGGGAAGAGGAAGCCGGCCTGTTCCTGGGCAAACAGCATGGCTGTGCAGATCACCAGGATGGAAAAAGCCAAGAGCAGAAATATTTGTTTATTCGCCTTCATGGCATCCCTTTCTATTTTGACCTGGAGAAATGGTAATCATAGCGATCACCGCAGATTAGTAACTGCACAGGGTTATTTTTCCGGGATCAGATTCTGAATCAGTTTCGTTTCGGACTTCCACGTTCTCGTGTCAAAGGCGATCTTCCTGCCGTCAGCCGTCTGGTGTACGGTCGTCATTTTTTTCCGCTCGGAGCTGAAGGGGATCTCGCCCACGCGCGGGAATTCGACCTCGAGCTCCTTGTGGCCGAAGCCCGCTTTCTCGCCCAGAACGATGAGCGCCCCCTCGGTCGGGTCGCCCTTGATGGTCCATAATCCGTCCTTGTGCTGAAGCCGGGAGTCGTTACAGAGCATCCCGCCCTGGAGCAGGAGGCGGAAGGAGGCGCTGTCCCGCAGCCGCTCCAGGCCGTCCGCCCGCAGCTCGCCGGCCGGCTCGTACCCCGAGCCCGAAACCTCGATGACCTTCCCGGCGGTGTCGACTCGGCGGACGGTCATCTCGCCCTTGGTCAGGGTGCCGGTCTTGTCCGTGCAAATCACGGTCGTGCAGCCCAGCGTTTCCACGGCCGGCATCTTGCGCACCAGGGCGTTGTGCTTGGCCATCTGGTGCATGGCGATGGCCAGGGCTCCGGTGACGATGGCCGCCAGGGCTTCGGGCACGGCGGCCACGGCCAGCGATACGGCGAACATGACGATGTGCAGGAAAAACGGCATGTCCAGCCCGCCGCTGAAGCCCTGGCGGATGACACTGACGCCGATCACCACAACGCAGATAACGAGGGTCAGGATGCCCAGCCACTTGCCGATCTCGGTCGTCCGCTTCTCCAGGGGAGTCTTTTTCTGCTCGGGAGCGGCCACCTCCTCGGCGATCCGGCCGAACTCGGTGGACATGCCCGTCGCGACGACCAGGGCCCTGGCCCGGCCGTAGGTGACGACCGTCCCGGCGAAGACCATGTTCCGCCGGTCGCTGATCCTGGTTTCCGCGGGGAAGGCTTGGCGGGTCTTCGTCACTGGCACGGATTCCCCCGTCAGGGCCGCTTCGTCGCACTTGAGGGTCGGGACCTCCACCAGGCGCGCGTCGGCGGGGATGCGGTCGCCCGCTTCGAGGAGCAGGATGTCCCCCGGGACGAGGTTCTTGGAGAGGATCTCTTTTTCGTGCCGGTCGCGGATCACGGTGCAGGTCGGGGAGAGCATCTTCTTCAGGGCCTCGAGCGCCTTCCCGGCCTTGAACTCCTGGATGAAGCCCAGCACGGCGCTGAAGGCGACGATCACGGCGATGATGGCTGCGTCCAGGACCTCGCCCACATCTCTGGTGTTGTTCAACCTAACTGTAAC
>CAZFTV010000124.1:0-4687 GCA_964521765.1 uncultured Eubacteriales bacterium | reverse complement strand
AGGACCTCGCCGATAGCCACGGACAGGCCGATGGCAACGAGCAAAATGACGATCAGGATGTTCTTGAACTGGCTGAGAAAAAGGCGCAGGGGAGAGATCTTTTTTTCCTTGCGGAGCTCATTGGGCCCGAATTTCTCGAGCCGCCCGAGGGCTTCTTCCTCACTGAGACCCGACGCGGGGTCCACGCCCAATCGGCGGGCGGCTTCGGCCGTCTCAACGGCATGCCAGTCGATCTTTTCCATGGGAGGCCTTTTTTCAGGGCCGTCATTATAAACCAAACGGGGTCGCGTCTCCACTTTCCACTTTTTGATATTTCAGCGGCTATAAGCGAGAAGACTTTGAGCTGTCCCGGCAGGAGAACGTCCGCCTTGCGCTCGCCGTCCCCGTCCACCTAGCGATCGGCCGATCAAAGCAGCGCCTGGAACCGGCGACTTCCGATGAGACGTACTCCATTTCGAGAATCCGCACCGTCGGACGGTTCCAGTCGCATCGCGGCATCCTGAACCCCTTGGATGTCTCGGCCTTCCTGCGAAAAGAAACGGACCTCCTCTTCGTCGACTCCGAGCCCGAATCGCTCGCCGTCGCTGAGTTTCTCGCTCTTCTTCCGGCCGGACGCGGGGTCCCGGTCTGGATATCCACCTGGAGCAATATTTGGTTCGGCGAAGGCTACCCCTACCGCTTTTCATGACTCTACCGGTGAGCGGCCAAGCGCGCCCTGGGGAGGGTCTCGGGCGTTCTCTGCTACTCCGCCGAAGCGCCGGCGGTGCTTCGCCGCCTGGGTTTCCGCGGCCGAATCGAACGCACCGAATGGGGCGTTGATACGGCTCTCTTCCGTTCGTTCGACGCCACGGCCCTTCGCCGCGAGCTCGGGCTTGACGGTTTCGTCGCGGGCTACGTCGGCCGCCTCGTCCCGGAAAAGGGCGTGGCCGACCTGGTTCGGGCGGCGTCAGAGATCGGAGGAACAGCGCTGCTCGCGGTCGGCAGCGGACCGATGCGACCCGCTCTCAAACGCATGGCCGGCGGATGCGCTCTCCCGCTGCGCATCGTGGAGAGGGTTCCCCACGTCGACCTTCCTTTCTACCTGAATGCGATGGATGTCCTTGTCCTGCCCTCCCGGACAACGGCCGTCTGGAAAGAACAGTTCGGCAAAGTTCTGGTCGAGGCGATGGCCTGCGGGATTCCGGCCGTCGGGTCGTCGTCAGGGGAGATTCCGCGCGTCATCGGAAATCCGGCGCTGATTTTCCCGGAGGGAGATCCCCGCGCCTTGGGCGCGATCCTGGCCGGGCTGAGAGACGACTCCCGGGAAAGGCTCTCCCTGGGAAGCGCCGCGCGGCTGCGCGCCGAAACGGTCTTCTCCTGGCCTGTGGTGGCGCGGCAACTGATCGGCGTGCTTGCCGCCGCCCGCAGATCGGCCGGCTAGGGTCGGACGGAGAGCGAGGCCTTCAGCGCGGCGCCGCCGGGGGGGGAGGTTAATAACAAATTATCTCTTGAACTTTAAAAAATATGACAACGCAAAACTTGGAATTATTTATTGATTTTTCTCCCGTATTGATCTATTTCGCCGCGTTTAAAGGCAGAAATTATTTTTCTACATTCGCTATCCTCTAACGCCCAGTACTTATCAAATTGATATTTTGCTATACAAAGGTCAAGTGGGCATAATCCAGCCTTTTCTCTTTCTAAGTTGTTTTTATAAAATTCCGATAAAAATACCTGCTGAGCGTTTTTATTTGTAGAGCTAGTAATCGCTCCCCCAATTATAAGAGGCGTACAATTCAAACAAAACATAGCAAAGAAAAGAACACATAGATACTTCACAGCTATTTCTATTTTGCTTTTCAATTGCTGGCTCCCACTGATATTATTCATGCTCTTGATGCCAAGTCAAGATGCTGTCATTGATCTCCCGATATTCATGTGATATTCGTGTAAGCTTTTATTTTTAATCTATGTCCCAGCTCTTAAGCCATTCTTAACATAGAAATCTAGGCTTCTCCCTATGTAACAAATACGTCAAGAAATCTGCTGAATATCGAAAAAATCTTGCATAACGGTGCTAGTACGGAAAACAGTTATTTATAAGGCAAGTGATTAAGGGAAAATATCATGGGGTGAGTGAGGGGTCTCGAACCCCCAACCTTCGGATCCACAGTCCGATGCTCTAACCAGTTGAGCTACACTCACCGCCCGGGAATGGCCAGATTTTCGCATTTCGGGCGGGATTTGTCAATTTCCTTGGCAAAGAGAGGGATACGACATTCAATTTAAGAGAGATGAAGTTATTCTTATTCCCGGCCGGCTTCGGATATTCTTCGGAATAAATCCTTTAGTTTCTGCGCGTAGGGCTTCAATCGGCCGTAGATTTCTTCCGCATATTTGACCCTGTAGGTATGAACCGACAAGTTCCGGTCGTCGAGCATCTTCAGCCACTCATCCTCATAGTCTATGAGGTTGAGTTGGAATGCCAGTTTTAAGCACGCTTTCGGAGAGTGGCATTCAAGCCCTTCTTTCCGGGCATGGCTCTGGATGCATTTCCAGGCGAGGTCGAAGCAGAGCTCGAAACGCTTGATGGCCGAATCCCTGACGATATCCGTTTTTTCCAGCTTCAGGGCTTCTTCCAGCCTGGCTGCGGCGCTGCCCAGGTCGGACAAAACGTGCGGATTAAACGACATATTCGACGCTCCGAAGGGCTTCTTTTTTGAATCCGGCTTCCACTCTCTTAAAATCTACAAGGTCAAACCGGTATAAGGTGGGCAGGTCTTCAAGCTCTTCGAGGATCTTGACGCGAACATCACCCGGAATTTCCTCGGGGCCTTCGATGCCCAGGTCGATGTCCGACCGCGGAGTATTGGTCTTTTCGACCCGTGAGCCGAAGAAGAAAATCCGATATTGCTTCAAATCAAGGTATTTGCCGATGATCTCCCGAACCTGCTCTCTCAGCCGCTGTTCGGAATAATGCTCGAGTCTCATCGGAGTGAAAATTCTCCCCTGTCTGATCTCTTGATAATCGTTTTATATCAAAGCGAATCGATCGAGTCAAGCTGAAGGCCCTTGGGGTCGCGTCTACACTTTCCACTTATTTAAAATTTCAGCGCCATCCATTGAGATAGCTAAGTTTGAGCATACAAACGAATTATGACGGATAGTTTACATAATAAACAGTAAGTCTTACGCGAATCAGCCCTATATGTCATAATCAAAAATACGTTAACATTAGCATGACGACAGACAAAGCTTTTCTTTCAATGATTATGATGGAGGCAAAGTTGAATGCTGAAAAGAACTTTCCCGGGCGGGCAAGAGCTCAGTCTTGGGAACAATTCGGTCGCCGATCCTCGGTTTTAAAGGTTGCATGGCGGATTGCGGCTGTTTTTATACTTCTGCTCGCAGGCTTGAGTTGCTCTCTGATCAAAATGGGCCCCCTCTTCATGGCCGGACGAATCGACAAACAGGGCTATTACGCCGAAGTGGATTTCATTTTCCGCCGCGGATTGCTTCTGGTTCCCGTGCAGATCAACGGGGAACAGCAGACATATAACTTCATTCTCGATACCGGGGCGGCCCTCAATGTCGTGTCCACGGCCATAGCAGAACGTTTTGCCGTTTATCCCCGGGTTTCCGACACCATGGTCGATGCCGGGGGAAAAAAAGAGAAGATCAATTTTACCACCCTGAAGCAGCTGAGTTTCGGGGGTCTTTCCTTCACCGGCACCGGCACGGCGATTTTCGACCTGGACCGCAATCCGGCCCTGAGCTGTTATGCGGCTGATGGGGTAATCGGGATGAACCTGATTCGCCTGGTCCCCTACTGGCATATCGATTTCCAGCGCCGCAAGCTTATCCTGACCGATCAGGGAAAACGGCTGCCCGCCTCATCCTCCCCCCTTATCCTGCCCTTCAAACAGAGCATGCAGCGCATCCCGGAAATAACCCTGGAGTGGCGCGATTTGCGCCTGCCTTTCAAGGTGGATCTTGGATCGACCCACGGCTTTGCCGCTTCCCGGGAGTACTGGGAAAAAATGCGCGGCCGCAACCAGGAAATACCGTTTGTAACCGGCTATGGTGAGATCGCCGGAGGGGCCTTGGCGGTTGCGGAAGAATCCTGCAGTCTGAGCGCCATCCTGGAAAACGCCAGGCTCGGAAAATCACCCGGCCGGAAGATATGGGTTGACGTTTATCCAAGGCCTTTCGCCAGTGTGGGCACCAATTTTTTCCGCCGCTTCCAGGTCACTTTCGACTGGCCCAAAAAAGAAATTAGGCTCACCCCCTGGCTGGAAGAAAGCGAACCGGCTTTATCCACCTTTGGTTTTAGCTCCTCCTGGCACGGGCAGGATCACTGCCTTTATGTCAATTACATTTACCGGGGTTCTCCGGCCGCGAAAGCCGGCATGGCTGTCGGAGACCGCATCCTGCAGGTCAATGACCTGGAGTTGACGGACCTGAGCCTGGCCGATTACTGTCGTTTCTTCCTGGAGCCGGAAGCCTTTTTCGGGACTGAAGAAATCATGCATTTGCGGCTCCGGGGAGAAAGCGAGGAGCGGAGCGTGGAATTGCATAAAGAGGTCATTCTCCGCTGAACAAGGCAAGGAGATCAAAAAAGCTTTTAATACAAAGAAAATCGGGGAAAATATTGTGGGGTGAGTGAGGGGTCTCGAACCCCCAACCTTCGGATCCACAGTCCGATGCT
>CAZFTV010000123.1:5204-6136 GCA_964521765.1 uncultured Eubacteriales bacterium | reverse complement strand
GGCTGGCGGGCGTCGCCCTGCGTGCGAACAACGCGCCGATATTTCACCCGCGCGGGACGGTCTCCAACCTGGCGACGATCATCGTCGAGAACAGCCGGGGCCTCTATCGGATCACGCTGGCCATGACCGGGAGGGTCAAAATCGTCAAGGTCTGAAAATCCGCGCGATATCCCGCTATTTCCTGAATACGACCCGTCCATCCACGATGGTGTAGAGAACCTCCGCCTTGAGGATGTCCCCGGGCTCAACCTCAAGCAGGTTCCGGTCGAAGATCGTGATGTCGGCCAGCTTGCCCGGAGCGAGAGAGCCGCGGATGTCTTCCTCGAAGGCGGCCAGGGCGTTGTTGACGGTGTAAGCCCGAATGGCCTCCTCCACCGAAATCCGCTGCTCCGGGAACCAGCCCCCTTCCGGCTCGCCCGTCAGGGTCCGCCGCGTGACGGCGGCGTAGATCAGATACTTGGGATGCATGTGATACAGCGCGGCGCTCGTGCCGGGCCAGTCGGAACCGAAGCTGAGCGTGGCCCCGTTTTCGAGAAGGGAGCGGAAGGCGTAGGCTCCTCGGCACCGCTCACGGCCGATCCTCTCCTCCATCCAGCGCATGTCGTCGGAGATGTGGTAGGGATTGACCTCGGCGATGACGGCCAGGGCTTTGAAGCGCGAAAAGTCCTGCGGCCGGATGACCTGGGCATGGATGACGCGGAAACCCTTGAGGTCATGGCCCTCGTTCTTGAGACGCTCATAGAGGTCGAGCATCTCGGCCACGCCCCGGTCGCCGATAGCGTGGACATTGGGCACAAACCCGGCCTCGAGTCCGGTCTTGATCAACCCGTACATCTTTTCCATGTTCCGCGTCTTCATCTCCGGGTCGTCCGAGGTGTGCCGCCTCCAGTGTCCGAAATTGTCCGGCTGGTCGGAATACGGCTCGCAAAACA
>CAZFTV010000123.1:0-5127 GCA_964521765.1 uncultured Eubacteriales bacterium | reverse complement strand
CCGGGATGGCGCCCCATCCGGAAGCCGGCCTCCCTGAGCTCCGCTCCCCGGGAAAGGTCCGGCCGCAGCCAGACCCGGCAGGTCAGCTCGCCGCTCTTCTCCAGTTCGAGGAAGCGCTCGGTCTGATCGGGGGTGGCGATATCGTGAATTTCGACGATGCCCGCCTCGCGGAGAGCCCTGAGAGCCGCCCGGTTTTCCTCGAGCAGCCTGGCGTGGGATTTGGGCTTGCGGGCGGCGCTCATCCGCTCGAAGGCCGGCGAAGGGCGGAAGATGATTCCCGTCGGTTTTCCGTCCGCTCCCAGCTCCATGCCCTCCGCCGGAAGGCTTTCCAGCCCCGCGGCGGCGAGGGCGGCCGAGTTGGCCAGCCACTCGGCATAATCGAACCGGCAGAGAAAGCACGGGTTGTCGGGCGTCAGGTCGTCGATCATCCGCCGGTGGGGCCGCCAGGGAGCAGCGGCGGCCGCTTGGCCGGTTCCCGCGTCTCCCAGAGCCCATTTCTCATAGGCTCCCCACAGTCCCTCCGTGATCCACTCGCTGGGGCCGATGAGCCCCAGGACTCGCCGGACTTCCGCCCTCAGCTCCTCCTCGCCGGCCACGGTCATGAGGTTGGCGTCGTTGATCAGGGCGCCGGCGGAGTTGAAATGCACATGCCCGTCGATCATCCCGGGCAGGACAAACGCTCCATTCAGCTCGAGGACCTCGGTCTTCCGCCCCACATAGGCCATGGCTTCGGCGTCCGAGGGCAAGACGGCCTCGATGACGTTCCCCCTGACCACCAGGGCGCGGGCCCGCGGCGTGGAGGCGTCCACGGTGAAGATGTCGCCGCCGAGCAGCACAAGGTCTGCGGCGGAAGGCTTTTTTTGAAAGACACGGACAAGAATCATAACCAGAGCCAGGACGCCTAAAATCCCTGCCGCCACGGTGCGGGTCGGAAAACGTTTTTTCATGGTCACTCCCCGAAGCCGGAATAATGCTGCCCGGTTTCCGCGATAAAAAAGTCTAGGTCAGTTCCGGCGGGATGTCAAACGTCCTCTACGTCTTGAAGCGCGGTCGAGCCCTCCCGGGCGCGCCTCCGCAACATTCCGCGGAGGGAAGACCGGCCGGGGGCGGCCATCGGCTTCCCGGGAGCCGCGCGGCGGCGAGCGGAAAGGAATGGTGAAGTTGAATTCCGGGAAAAAAAGGGAATACAATGCTTCCTCATGCCTTTCGCAGCTCTTAGAAAGGAGCCTCCCATGACCAAAAGAGTATCGTCTTGTCTCGCTCTCCTGACCGTCCTCCTGGCCGTCTCGCTTGCGGCTCAACAGCCTTACAACCTCCCCCCCCGGGAAATCGTCGATATCCTCGATGCTCCGCCGCCGCCCGAGCTCTTCCTGAGCCCCGACGGCAACACCCTGCTCCTGGCGGACAGGTCCGGCTATCCGTCGGTCGCCGACCTGGCCCGTCCCGTGCTCAGGCTGGCAGGCCTCAGGATATCGCCCGAGCTCAACAGCCGGCAGATGCTTTCGTTCATCACGGGAATCACCGTCAAGAACCTCGTCGACGGCTCCGACCGGCGGATTGAGCTCCCGCCCGGCCTGCGGATAGGCGCTCTCTGCTGGTCTCCCGACAGCCGGAGGTTCGCCTTTACCGTAATCGCCGAAACGGGACTCGAGCTGTGGGCGGCCGAAGCGTCCACGGGCAAGGCCCGGGCCCTCACTCCCGCCGCGGTCAACGCGGTTTTCGGAGACGGGTTCGTCTGGAAGCCCGGCGGAAAGCATCTGCTGGCGACCCTCGTGGTCGAGAACAGGGGGAAACCTCCCCTCGAACCCCGCGTTCCCGTCGGCCCCAACATCCAGGAGACGGCGGGCAAGTTTGTCAAGGCCGCCACTTACCAGGATCTGCTGAGGACTCATTTTGATGAAAATCTCTTCGAATACTATGCCGCGGCCCAGCTGGCGGAGGTCGATGCCGCCACGGGCGCGACGCGCCTGCTGGGAAAACCGTCGATCCTGAGCGCTATCAACGCCTCTCCCGACGGCCGTCACATCCTCGTCACTCGCCTGAAGAGGCCCTTCTCCTACAGCGTGCCCGCTTATTCCTTCGCCAGGTCGTATGAAGTCTGGGACGGTGACGGAGCGGCGGAATTCGTCCTGGCCGACCTCCCGCCGGCCGAAGAAGTGCCGACGAACGGCGTGCCCACGGGTCCGCGCTCTCCCGAATGGCAGCCTAACCGGCCCGCCGTGCTCTTCTGGGCTGAAGCCCTGGACGAGGGCGACCCGGAAAAAGTCGCTTCCTTCCGGGATAAAATCATGTCGCTCGCCGCGCCCTTCCAGGCGGAGCCCAGGGAAACGGCCAGGACGAAACAGAGGTTTACGGGGCTGACCTGGCTGGGCTCCAAGGGCCTGGCCTTCGTCGCGGATTTCGACTGGAAGAGAACCCGGCGGACGACCTCCCTCCTGGACGCCGGCCGCCCCGGCGCCCCCCTCAAGACGGTCTTCGACCTGAACGCCCGTGACGCGTACAACGACCCCGGCCGTCCCGTGATGACGCAGTCCCTCTCGGGTCACCGGAGCGCGCTCATGGACGGAAATTGGATCTACCTCGCCGGCGAGGGCGCCTCCCCTCAGGGCGCCCGTCCCTTCTTGGACAGGTTCAACATCAAAACGCTCGAGAAAAAGAGGATTTTTCATTCCGCTTCCGGACGCCATGAATCCTTCCTCGCCTTCCAGGGCGATTCCCGCCGCCTTCTCCTCATCCGCTCGGAATCCCCGGCCGACCCGCCCAACGGCCAGAGACTCGACATCAAAACGGGTCAACGCTGGACGCTGACCGATTATCGCGACCCCGCGCCCCAACTCACGGGCTTGAAAAAGCAGCTCGTCACTTACAAACGGGACGACGACGTGGCCCTGTCCGGGACCCTCTACCTGCCCCCGGGCTATCAGGAAGGGACGAAGCTTCCGGCGGTCGTGTGGGCCTATCCCCTGGAGTTCACGGACGCGGCCGTGGCTGGCCAGGTTCGAGCCTCGCCCAACCGTTTTACGTTCTTCCGGGGAGCCTCCCATTTGTTCTTCCTCACCCGGGGCTACGCCGTGTTCGACGGCGCGGAGATGCCCATCGTCGGCGACCCCAAGACGGTCAACGACACGTTCATCCGGCAGCTCGCGGCCAACGCCCGGGCGGCGATCAAGGCTCTCGAGGAACTTGGGGTCGCGGACACGGCCCGCGTGGGCGTGGGCGGTCACAGCTACGGGGCCTTCATGACCGCCAACCTCCTGGCCCATACCGACTTCTTCGCCGCCGGCATCGCCCGGAGCGGCGCCTACAACCGGACGCTGACGCCCTTCGGGTTCCAGAGCGAGCGCCGCACCCTGTGGGAAGCGCCGGAGAGCTACATCAACATGTCGCCCTTCATGCACGCCCATAAGATCAACGAGCCGATCCTGCTCATCCACGGCGAAGCGGACAACAACTCGGGGACGTTCCCCATCCAGTCCGAGCGGCTGTTCGCCGCCCTCAAGGGCTTCGGTGCCGTCTCGCGCCTGGTCATGCTCCCCCTGGAGAGCCACGGCTATGCCGCGCGCGAGTCCGTGCTGCACGCCGTGGCCGAGATGCTGGAATGGTTCGACGTTTACGTGAAAAACAAGAAATGAATAGATTGAATCTCCTTTTGTGTGAGGTCATTGATCTTCATGTTGCGCGATGAATCACATAAAAAGAGATTCATCCCATAGAAAAGACGCTTTACTTGGCAGCCGTAAGGACATCGCAAACTGATTCTTAATGCAAGGAACCGTAAGGACATCGCAAACTATTTGGCTCTCAGCCGAGGGGCTCGATGACCTTCCCTGTGAATGGGAAGGGGATGGACTTGATGAGTTTCCCCTCATGCTTGATGAACACCCTCCGGTGATGCGTCGAGAGCGTGGCCACGACATATTGCCGCTCCAGTTTGCGGCGGATGAAGTATTCAGCGCCGTTGAACTCGATCGAGCCGCGACTGTTGACCTTGCGGATGAACGACACCCGGCCCTTGGAGATGGGAAGTGCCAAGCGCCCGCGGGCATCCAGGTAAGGCTGGAGAGAGAAGCCCTCGGGGAGATGGCGGAGGGTCGGCCAGAGCCGATCACGAAGGGCTCCGGGGAAGCGGGTTCCGTGGGCAGCGACAGAGAGGCTTCGGCTGGGCTTTTGGAATTGGTGGTAACGAAGGAAGCGGTTGCTGGTCCTCCGCAACGCCCGCAGATCGGGACAGCGGTGAAAAAAGACGCGCTTCTGCCACAGGCCGTTAAAACTTTCCACGGAGGCGTTGCGGCCGGGCTCTCCCGGGGGGATGAAGACGAGATGGATCCCCAACAGGAGATGAAGTCGGGCCGTCTGGGAGAGGCTGTAGCGATACCGGCCTCCTCCGGAGGCGGACATCTCGTTGTCCATCTGGGAGACCCGGGGAAGCCCCATATCCCGCCAGGAATCAACGAGATGGCGGCAGAGCGAGATGGTCTGCTTATCGGGGAACTGGCTGGCCGAGACGGTCTGCCCGGCGACATCGATAGTATGGAAGGAGTAGAAGCGGGTAACACCCCGAGGTCCCCGCAGGTATCGGGGGCCGACCAGGTCGGTTTGCTGGAGATCGCCCATCCGGCGAGCGCGGATGCCGGGATACGGGGGTCCTCCGGCCAGGCGATGCCGTTTGACCTTTTTCGTTCTGCCGGCCCGGGCCAGGATCTTTTCGATGGTCGAGATGGCGGGAACTCCGCGGAAGCCCCGTCGCTGGAGCTCGAAGTGGATCGTCTCGGCGCCGATGCCGGCGAACGCCGCCCGGCGGCTCTTGTGGGCCGCCAGTTCGTCGCGAAGAGCCAGGATCGCACGGACGAGCGGATCTCGCGTCTTGTTCCGGCTATGTTTGGGGACCCGGCTTCGATCACGAAGCCCGGCCAGGCCGAAGGCTTCATAGCGGCGAGTCCACTTGGAGAGCCAGAAGCGCCCCCGCTGGACTCGGCGAAGAACCTCTTCAAAGCCAACTCCTTCTCCCAGAAGGCTGACCGCCCTGGCCCGCCGTTCATATTCGCTTTCGCTCTTCATCGCCAGACTCTCCTTCCCTTCGAGATGGGAAGAAGTCTAGGCGATGCAAAATCAGTTTGCGATGTCCTT
>CAZFTV010000122.1:0-6156 GCA_964521765.1 uncultured Eubacteriales bacterium | reverse complement strand
GATGTCCACCGCTTGGACGCCCGGCGCCGAGCGAAGCGCCCGGGCCGCTCTCTCCTTTTGGGCGTGCGTCCGGACGCTCCCTTCACACCAGACGAAAGGCCCCAGGCGAAAGAGCCGGGCCTCGAGCCCCTCCAGGCCGGCGTCATCCTTCAAGAGGCCCAGGAGGTCGTCGGTCGGCGCCGGCAGGAAGATGTTCCGCTCAACGGCCATTTTCTGAAGGGCGGCGAGCTGCAGGAAATAGCGCCGGGCCTGGAGCAGGCCGGCCGCCGAAAGCAGGGCGAGAAAAAGAATCCCTAAAATGAACGGGAGCAGGCGCAGCCCCGGCCGCCGGGGCTTGGGCAGCGCCGCCCGGATCTCCTCAACGGCTCCGTTCAACCTGGTCCGCAGGCCCGCGAAATCGGCCGAGGGAGTTTTTTTCTCGCCCCCGACCCAGTACGGCCTCATGCACACCGGCTTCCCCCGTTTCCAGACGAAAAAGCCGTCCTCCTCGGCCACCGGGTCAATGACGAAGGCCACCTGCCAGGGCAGGTTGAAAAATTGGCCGTGGATGAATTCATCCTGCGGGGAGAGGAAAAGCCCGAAGCCCGGATGGGAATGGTACCAGCCCACGATTTTCAAGTCGGGAAACTCAGCGGCCATGACCTTCTGGACGTGTTCCCAGGTTTTGTGAGTAAAGGTCACCTGCCCGGCTTTGGCGTCGGCGTGCTCGCCCCGGATGGCCGCCCGGATTTCCAGGTAAGGGCCCTGTTTGTCCTTCGCCGGACAGCCTATCAGGACGCCGCAGATCTCGACCCGCGTGTTTTCATGGGCGTGCCTCCGGACGTCCTCATAGGCCCGGGAGGAAAAAGACACGCGGATGGCCGGGTCGCTTTCCGGAGCAAAGGGCTTTTCGGGAAGGTCTTCCAGGGCGATCTGAGAAACGTCCGGCTTGGACGACGGCGCGCTCACGGCGTTTGCCTCCCCTCAAGGTCGCCCTCATCCCAGACGGGTCCCAGCACGGCCTGGGCGTCTCCGTCGAACACGTAGGCTCGCTCCTCCATCCCCTTGCGGCCCCTGACAATGTCAAAAGGGGGCAGCCCGAATTCCATAACGGTCATGTCCAGGAAATCCTCCCGGCCGTCCAGGCTGTGGATGAGCCTCGGGCTGCGAACCAGTCCGCAGGAAGGGCAGACCGCCTCCTCTTCGGCGACGCTCCGGAGCTGTCGGAACAGCGGCTGAAATGTGCCGCAGGGAACGCACTCCAGGCCCTGGACGACATCCCGGTGGAATTCGACGACGGCCTCCGGTCCGAGATCGCGCCGGACGATTTCCAGAAGCCCGGCGAGCTTCGTTTCCGAAGCTTTCATTCCCAGCCCGGTCCAGGGGCCGAGCGCCTCGTGGCTGTAGCAATCCGGCTTGCGCTCGTAGCCGACAATATAGGATTCGTGAGTCAGGCCGTTGAAGACGAACGCCTTCCCGGCGAGCACCTCCAGGCCGTGGAGGTATTTGACCGCCTCTTGGCACTGAAGGCCGGCGATGACCGCGGCCGAGGTGGGAGTCGTGGGCACGCGGCCGAGGAGCATGTCATCGCGCGTCAGGAAATTGCAGGAGCGCCGCGCCTTGAGGATGTCCCAGTCGGCCTGACTGAGCGTGCATTCATAGCACGGCCCGTCGTCGGGGAGAAAGACGCGCGCCAAACCGTTGAGCTGCTCGACGGCCCCGTCGATCCAAGGGCGCCCCGCCAAATGGCAGGAGCGGTTCAGGAACAGCCGGGCTTCGCGGTTGTCCAAGCCGGCCAGGACGACGTCCGCCCAGAGAAAAACGCCCAAGCCCACATCGGTCAGGACATTGCCCTCCAGCCATCGGACCCGCGCCCCGGGATAGATGTTTTTGACTGAGCGGGCCGCGACCTCGGCCTTGCTCCGGCCCGAGTCGTCTTCCCGGAAAAGGACGGACCGGGAGAGGTTGGAGGGCTCGATTTTGTCCAAATCCACGATGAACAGACGGCCCGCGCCGAGCAGCGCCAAGTTCTTGAGGATCTCGTTGCCCAGCGCTCCCGCTCCGACGACGACCACCCGAGCCCGGCCGAGGCGTTCCTGATCCCACCAGCGGATGAGCTTGAACCGGGAGAACCGGTCCTCTTGCTCAATTTCGGGCGAGGTCAGCCGCAGGACATCGCTCATGCGGAGACCCGGCCTGCCGTGATCTCTGGAACCAGCCTCAGGGCGTCGCCGTCGTGAACTCCGGATTGGACGAGCGACTGGTCGTCGAGAAGCTGCTTCTGCGTGCCGAGATGGTGGAGCCGGTAGCTGAGAAGCTGCCCGCCCGTGGCGTCGAAGCGCGGATAATTCAGCCGCTCGACGAGCAGGACAAGGAGCCGGTTGACGGCCACGTCGTCGGGCACTTCGACGCGGTCGGACTTGTTGCCGAAAAGGTCGCGGACTTCGATGGTGATGTAGGACACCGTCAGGCCTCCATTCCCCATACCTCCAAAAAACGCTGCCATTCTATAACAAACAGCGGAAAAATCAAGTCGGGGGGCAGGGTTGACGGCTTCGGCATTCCTGAGGGCGAGAGGGCAAGGCCGAGGCCTTTCAGTAAAGCGGGCCGTTTCTTTCTTTGTACAAGCGAAGCACGCGGCAGGCCTGCCGACGCAGAATCCCCGATTCGACGCGAATGCCCCGGCGGCGCAGCTCATGTTTCCACCGCTCCGGATAAGGGCCCTCGTCGAACCCGGCCAATCGCTCCACGTCGGATTTGAATGCGGCGAAGAGAATACCGTCCAAGCCCGCCCACAGGACCGCACCAAAGCACATGGCGCAGGGCTGGGCCGAGGAGGCCAGGACATATGACCGGCCGTCCTTGTTGCCGTTCAAGCGGGGCCTTCGCAGCCGGCGCTGCGCCAGCCCCAGGGCCATGACCTCGGCATGGGCCAGCGAGCATCGGCTCCCCAGAACGGCGTTGACGCCCACGGAAACGAGATGCCCGCCGGGCTCCTCAAAAACGGCCGCTCCGAACGGGCCCCCGGTCCCGCGGCGCACGTTGAGCTCCGACAGGCGTACGGCCAGGGCCATCTTGTCCCGGTCGCGAACATAGGAATGATTCCAGCGAACGGCCTCCCCGGTCCAGGCGGGGAGTTCGAGTCTCAATCCCCTCGTTCGACGATGCACTCCCCTCCCTCCGGCAACGGGCTGAAGCGGCGGCCTCATTCTTTGCGGGGCGGGATCCACCGCTCCCCTCAAAACAGGGCTTCTTCCGCGCCGCCAGGCGCTGATCAGGCCGTCATTCCTCAGAATGACGGCCTGTTTTCATCAAGCCGGCTTGATTTCCTCAAGGATATTGATGTTCCGGGCCTTCAGATCGGCCATGAACTTGTCATACAGCCGCCCGCGAATGGCGTCTTCGGGAGCGACGATGCCGCGCTTTTTGATCTCGCCCGAGGCGATGTAGCGGGCGGCGATGGCCACCGGGAAACCGGTCACCCGGGCCATGGACGACAGGCCGGTCTTGGGGTCGGCCGTATCCCACATGAAGTATTCGATCTTCGTCCTCCGTCCGTTTTTCCGGCCGATGACCGTGTTGTACATGACGCACACGTCGCCCTCGCCCTTCTGGGGGACGAGACGGGGGCGGATGAGCGTCAGCAGGAATTCGCGGGGAACGATTTTAAATGTTTCGTGCTTGACCGGCTCGATGTCCAGGAGGCCGCATTCCTTGAGCGTGTCCACGCCCTCGTAGTGGCCGGGCCAGCGGACCGTTTTTTCGGCGAATTCCTTAAGCTGTTTCCGGGTGAAAATGAAGCTGGGCATGCCCGGCGTCACGGCGCAAACGAGTTCTTCGTTTTTCCCGAACTTGTTGAACCGGAAGCGTTCCCGGTCGCTCAGAGCGTTGACCTCGACGACCTTTCCGTCTTTTATGACGAACAGCTTGACCATGTACTCGCGGAGGACGTGCTCGAAAGCCCAGGTGATCATGTAGCGCAGGGGATGCCTCTGGGCCGCCTTCTTTTCGGGGATGCCGCCCACGCGGGCCACGGCCGACTCGGCCTCGTCGAGCTTGCGGATGCCCTCTCCCACGGTGACATTGCTGATCCCCGGGGCGAAGCCCATGCCGTCCAGGAAGGTGGCGTTGTTCTTCAGGGCGGTCTTGTGGATCCAGTCGCCGTATTGATTGAGGGTCATGCCTTTTTTCTTGATCAGGCCCTCGAT
Organism: uncultured Eubacteriales bacterium; assembly: GCA_964521765.1. Lineage (GTDB taxonomy): Bacteria > Acidobacteriota > Aminicenantia > Aminicenantales > JAFGAV01 > JAFGAV01. The sequence goes on along the minus strand of CAZFTV010000122.1, from coordinate 1,969 downwards.
CTCGTAGGCGTCGGGCCGGCGGTGATATTCCTCCAGCATGTCGACGATATGAAATCCGGCCTCGACCGCGCTCTCGATGAGCCGGTAGCTCGTGCGGCGGTCGGGCAGGGCGATGACGCCCGCGTCGTACTTGCCCATGAGGGACTTGGTCTTGGCCTTGTCCAGGATGTCCAGGGGATGGAGCTTGACCCTGTCGGATCCGACCCATTTGGCCGTCCCGGCCAGGGCGGAGCGTCTCCGTCCCACGATCCCGACCTGCGTGACCTTGTCGTCGCCGGCCAGGTCGTACGTCACCGCCTTGCCGATGGCGCCCGAGCCTCCGAAAACCAGGATCTTCATGATATGCGACCTCCCGCTTGAAAATAAGAATACTTCGTAGACTATATTTAAGTCTTCTTTGTGAAGTCAAGAAATTATGCTTAATGACGACCGGCGAATATGCCCCGCGGCTTGCCGCGGGGAGCCGGTCGTCGTGGGTTCCAAGGGGGTATGCCCCCTTGGTCGCAGCGCGGGGTTCATGCCCCGCGCGAGAAGAACTGACCCATTCCGGAGACACCTTCGAATCTTTCCTTATTGATATTAAACCCCCGGCCCCTAACAATTTAGGGGAGAGAAGGATGGTGTCTCCGGAGAGGTCGGAGGCAGGGAGCGAAGCGACCGTTGGAAGGGGGAAACGCGAAGCGGGTTCCCCCTCCAAGTTGACGCGGATTTTTCGCTTGACTATTTCTATTTCTTATGATAAAAAAACAACCATCTTTGAGTTATAAGGAGGGCAATATGACCCTTAAAAAAATGCCTGGGATTCTGTGCATGTGTTTTCTGGGGCTTTTCCTTTTCCTGACGGCAACCCAGCCGGCTTCCGCGCAGATGAAGCTCGGCTTCAAGCTCGGGGGCGGGGCGGGACTTCTGTTCAACGGCGGCGGCGACCTTGAAAAAGTGCGCCTGGGATATCAGCAATATGCGGAGGACATTCTCGATTATAATTACTATTCATCGACGTTCAATTGGAACAAGATGTCTTTTGCCCCGCATTTCGACTTCGAGATGATCCTGGTCTTCGGCCGCAATTTCGGCCTTGGATTCGGGACAGGATATATCTCCGGAAAGAGCACGGGAGATTATTCCTATACCTACGATTATACCGGCAACCCCTGGTGGGGGACTTACTGGGAAACAGAGGAAAGCACCTATGCGAGAACCTACAATGTGAGCGCCATCCCGATCCGCCTCAATTTCTATTTCTTCATGCCCATGGGCTCCATGACGTTCTACGGTTTTGGAGGGTTGGGTTTTTATATCGGAAAGTTCAGCCACGAATACACTTATGATTATACCTATGACTATGAAGACAGTTCGTGGTATTACTGGAATGAGAAAGAAGAATACACCTATAACTTCACTTCAGATGAAAAAGCCAAAGCCAATGCCCTGGGATTTCAAGGCGGCGTGGGCCTGAAAGTGAATTTCACTCCGTCCGTGGGCATCGCCTTTGAGCTCTTCGGCCGGCTGGTTAATTTTAAAAACTGGACGGGCGATTACAGCGACAAGGGCAGTCTGAGAGACCGCTGGTGGCATGAGCTGGTCGGCTGGTATTATGATTACAGCGACAGCTGGACCGAAAAAGAAGAGGGGACTCTTTATTACTATGAATATCATGCTATGAGTGATTATTATGCCAGGATGTGGGTCCTGGAGGATGAGCCGTCCGGATCCAGCTACAAGAACGTGCGACCGGCGGCCATCAACCTCAACGCGTTCGGCCTGTCGGTGACCCTCTTCATATTATTCGACCTGTTTTAACCAAACGGCCGCGGACGGCTTCCCGTCTTCCGTAATTAAGAGCATGCCCCGCGGCAAACCGCGGGGCATGCTCTTATAATTTCCGTTCCTTCTCAACTTCAAGAGATCGTGGTTTCATTCCTCCCAAGAACTTTCACCGTATCGGCTGAACCATTATCGACGCATAAGA
>CAZFTV010000121.1:0-6232 GCA_964521765.1 uncultured Eubacteriales bacterium | reverse complement strand
GAAACCCCAACCAGTTGTCCCCTTGTTTCCCCAAGCCGGCCTCGCTCCCCACCCTGAAAAGGCCAGGGGACCCGTACGGCGCCCTCCAGGCGTCGTCCGCTGTCATTCTCCTCTCACGACATGCTTGTAAACAATGCTTGAGAGACCGGCAATGAGCCCGGCCGCGAGAGCCTGTTCATTTCTGCTCCCTCAACGAAGGCGTGCTGGCCCAAACTCCAAGGGAAACGGCGAGCAGCGCGGCGGCGTTGATGACGACAGCCCAGGTTTCCCCCAGCCGCTGGGCCGCCTGCCCGATCCACAGGGCGCCGAGCGGCATAAACCCGAAAAACGTCAGGCTGTACAGGGACATAACCCTTCCCCGCAGCTTGTCATCGACGAGCGACTGGATGAGGGCGTTGGCCAGGTTGAAGACGAGGATCACCGCTATCCCCGCTCCGACCAGGGCCAGGAGCGTCAGCGGGAACCAGCGCACGAAAGCAAATAAGACCAAGAATAGAGGGAAAGCCCCGCTTCCTAAGGCAAGCAGCCGGCCCCGGAACTGAAAACGTCCCAACGAAGCGATGAGCAGGGCGCTCAGCAAGGCTCCGCCGCCGCGCGCGGCATGGAGCAGTCCGTTGGCCGCTGCGTCCCGGCCCAGCACCTTGACCGCCCAGGCGGGAAATAAAGTGGCGAATGAGGACCCGAAGAGGCTCGTAGCCATGATCAGCCCGAGCAGGGCCCGGATGACGGGATGGCCAAGGGCGTAGGAGATGCCCTCCTTGAGCTCTCCCCAGGCTGACGCGCGCCCGGGCCTCGGCCGGCGTTCCCGCAGCTTCATAGCCAGGAGAGCGGCGATCACGGCGAAAAACGAAAGCCCGTTTAGGGCGAAACACCACCCCGGTCCCGCCAGGGCGTAGAGAGCGCCCGCCAGGGCCGGGCCGACGACCGCCGCGGCGTTGAACATCGTCGAATTGAGGGCGATGGCGTTCGTCAGGTCCTCGCGTTCCACGAGCTCCACAACGATGGACTGCCGCGCGGGCGCGTCGAAGGCGTTGGCCGCTCCGAACCCGAGGGCCAGAAGGATCAAGTGCCAGGGCCGGACGATTCCGATAAACGTCAGGACGGCGGTCGCCGCGGCCAGCACGGTCATGACCGTCTGGGTGACGAGCATCAACTTCCGCTTGTCCAGCCTGTCGGCCACGACGCCGCCATAGAGCATGAACATCAAGGTCGGCGCGCCGGTGGCGAAGCCCAGGACGCCCAGGAAGGCCGCCGACCTCGTCAGCTCGAAAGCAAGGAATCCCTGGGCCGTGATCTGCATCCAAGTCCCGAAGAGCGAAACCATCTGTCCCCAGAAATAAAGCCGGTAGTTGCGGTGTTTGAGCGCCAGGAAGGTGTTGCGCAGGCTGATTTTCCGCGGACCGACCAGGGGCGCGGCCCCCAACGCCGCCTGTCCCAATTCGCTCAGCCGCGGAGGATTCTTTCTTTTGATGAAGTTCATGCTCGGCTATCGGGTCGGAAATCATACAACAAGTTCGAGATGTCCCGCCATCTCTCCCCGAAACCTCAACCGGCGCGGCGTCATGATGCCGCGCCTCCGGGACGGCCCTCCGGCCTAGAGGCCGCTCAAGGCGAGCCGGATATTCTCCAGGCCCCGCTCCAGGGTGTCCTCCGGGACGCCGAAACCGATGCGGACGTGGTCCGGCTCGCCGAAGAAATCCCCGGGAACGACTCCGGTATCGTAGGATTCCCGAAGGACCTGCTCCAGGCGCCGACCGCTGACCCCGCTCAGCCGCGGGAAACACACGACTCCGGCCGAAGGCTCCACCCAGCGCAGTTTCTCCTCGCTTCCCACGAAGCTTTTCATCCGGACCTTGTTCCTCTCGACGAGCGGCGAGGCCTGCCCGCGGAAGTCATCCAGCCGGGGAAAGAGACGCAAGGAGATCTGCTCCTCGAGGTACACTTCTTCATTGAACAGGTAATTCCTCATCTGAAGCAGCCTTCCGGCCAAGTCCCGCGGCGCGAGGATCCAGCCCCGCCGCAGGCCCCCCAGGCCGAAAACCTTGGTCAGGCTGGAGAGCGTCACGACGTTCGGCGCCAGGTTGAAAGCCGTGCGGTCCTCGCCGGGGGGAAGAAATTCCAGGTACACTTCGTCGACCACCAGCCAGACTCCTCTCTCCCCCGCCCTCTCGGCCAGCGTCCGAAGCTCATCCTGGCCGGCACGCACTCCGCTGGGATTATGGAGGTTGGTGAGGAGGATGAGCCTGGTCCCGGGGGTCAAGCGCTCAAGCAGGCCGTCTACGTCCAGACGGTAGCCGTCCTCGAACCTTCTCTCGAACCTCCGCACGCGGGCGCCCAGCGCCCGGGGCACGGCGGTCAGAGGCTCGTAGGCGGGCTTTTCGACCAGGGCTTCATCCCCGCTTCCGAGGAGCGCGGCGCAGACCATGAACAGCGCCATCGAAGTCCCCGAGGCGGTAACCACCTCTTCCGTTCGGGCGCCGTATCGCGCGGCCACGGCTTCGACAAGAGGCGGGTAGCCGTGACCGTGATCCCCCTCCAGGGACATTTCCTCCCAGGCGATCGCCAGCTCCGCAAGCGCGCGCCCCGGGAGGCCGCTCCGGGTGAGGTTGATCGAGGGCTTGTGAGCCCGTTTTGCCCATTGGAGATAAGCGATGGGTTCAAAATCCATGGAGGCTTCCTTTCTCCGTTCTCTGAATCATCCGCACGGGCAAGCATTGAACTTTAAGCTTTTTATAATATAATACCTGTCTAATAAAACGATAGCCGAGACTCGGAAGCATGCAAAGGAGGATCCTATGAAAAGACAATTCATCCGTATCACGGCGGCCATAATGACGCTCGGGCTGATCCTGGCCCCCCTGTCCGCCCAAACCGCGAAGGATGTCCTGGACAAGATGATCGAGGCCCAGGGAGGGCGCAAAGCCATCGAGGCCGTGGCCGATACGACTTCCACGGGCAATTTCGAGCTCGTTCAGTTCGGCATGCAGGGTTCGATCACCATGTACCAGAAGGAACCGAACATGATGCGCATGGACATGGAGGTCCAGGGCTTCCTCATCACCCAGGCCTTCGACGGCCAGGTTGCCTGGAACACCAATCCCCAGACGGGCGCCACGGAACCCATGTCCGAGCTGATGACCGCCGATTACAAGCGGCAGTCCGTGGGCAACGCCGCCTTGCTTGCTCCCGAGACGCTGGGCATTTCCTACGAGCTTCAGGGCAAGGATACGCTCAACGGCAAGGAGTACCTGGTCCTGGCCCAGAAATTCAGCGATGGCAACACGACCACCCTCTGGATCGACCCGGACACGTACCTTCCCTACAAGAACAAGAGCAAATCCCATGACCAAATGGGAACCGAAGTGGATTCAGAGACGGTGATGGGCGATTACCGGAAAATCGAAGGTTTCCCCGTGGCCCATTCCATGGTCATCTACCAAAGCGGAGCGGAATTCGTCCGTATCACGCTGACCTCCGTCAAATTCAACTCCGACCTGCCGGACACATTGTTCAAGATGAACCAGTAGGGCTTCCCCGCCCGCCAAGAGGCCTGAAATCATGAGGAAGAGATCCGCGCTTCTGGTCCTGCTGGCCTTGGCCTTTTCCTGCGCCGTCAACCCCGTTACGGGCCAACGGGAGCTGAGCCTGATCTCCGAGGAGGGGGAAATCTCCCTGGGCAAGGAAACCGATGCGTCCATCAAGCAGACGTTCGGCATCTACAACGACCCCAAATTGACTGCCTACGTATCCGGAGTGGGCATGAAAATGGCTCCTCTCACCCACCGGCCCAACCTGCCCTACTCGTTCCAGGTCCTGGACACTCCGGTCATCAACGCCTTCGCCGTCCCCGGCGGCTACGTCTACGTCACCCGCGCCATCCTGGCCCTGATAAACTCCGAAGCCGAATTGGCCGCCGTCCTGGGCCATGAGCTGGGCCACGTCAACGCCCGCCATTCCGTGCGGCGCATGAGCCAGATGATGCTCCTCCAGGTCGGCCTGGTCGTGGGCAGCGTCCTGAACGACACGTTCGCCCAGCTGGCCGGCGTGGCCGGCATCGGCATCCAGCTCCTGTACCTGAAATACAGCCGAGACGACGAACGCCAGGCCGACTCCCTGGGCGTGGATTACGCGCGCCGGGCGAATTACAACCCTGGGCCGGTCGTGGACTTTTTCGGCTCTCTCCAAAAACTGGGCGACCTCTCCGGCGGCCGAAGCCTGCCCGGTTTCCTGTCCACGCATCCCCTGGAGGCGGAGCGCATCAAAAACGTCGGCGCCTTGCTCAGCCCCGCCGACAAAAGTCTGGCCGTGAAGAAAGAGGACTACCTGAGCCGGGTCGACAACATCGTCTACGGCGACGACCCCCGCCAGGGGTACGTTGAGGCAGGCGGATTCTACCATCCCACGATGCGTTTCCAGTTCGCCGTCCCGGCCCAGTGGACGCTGGAAAATACTCCCAGCCGGGTGAGCTTGATATCTCCCGACAAACAGGCGGCCTTCATCCTGGAGGCCGAGCAAAGCCAGGAGAGCCTGCAGAACTACGCGGCCAAAAAAGTCCAGTCCATCGAGGGACGGCAGTTCCTCAACGAACAGAGCCTGATGATCAACGGACTGTCCTCGTATCACCAGATGTACGACATCCCCCAGAAGGACGCGGATACGCTCCGGGCGAGGCTGTCCTTCATCAGGAAAGAGTCGATGATCTACTCCTTCATAGCCCTGAGCACCACGGCTCATTTCGGGGGGCATGACGGTCCGTTCCAGCAGATCGTCCGTTCGTTCCGGGACCTGAGCGACCCCAAATACATCAACCGGCAGCCGGCCCGGCTCCGCGTCGTGAGGGGAGACGGACGGCGGAACCTGCAGGCCATCCTCCAGGCCGACGGCATTAAGAAAGACCTGTGGCCTAAGCTGGCCATCCAGAACGGCCTGGAATTAACGGACATCCCGGGTTCGAGCCAGCTGGTGAAAACCGTCCGCTGAGGACGGCTCAGGGAACGCTATATCTCGGCTTCTCTCAACACGGCATGGGCCAGCTTCAGGGCCTCCAGGCCCTCCTGGCCGCTGACCTTTCCCCGCCGGCCCTCGAGCTGACAGCGGAGGAAGTTCTGAAGCTCTTTCTTCAGGGGCTCTTCTTTCTGGATCTTGGGGCTCTTGATCTCCGTCTGGCCCTGCCCGCCGCGGAGGGGGAAGACCTTGAGTTCCTGGTCTATATAGTCGATGGAGTAATACGACGTCGGCTCGAAAATCCTCAGCTTGCGCACCTTGCCCTGATGAACCCGGCTGGCCGTCAGAGTGGCGATGCATCCCGAGCGGAACTCGAGCCGGGCGTTGGCGATGTCGATCTTATCGGAGAGGACATGGATGCCCGTGGAGCGGATGGCCTTGACCTCATCCTTGATGAGCGCCCGGATGATGTCCAAGTCGTGGATCATCAGGTCGAGCACGACGTCGATGTCGAGCGACCGCGCGGAGAACGAGCCCAGGCGCTGGACCTCGATGAATTTGGGCTCGGAGATCATGTTCTCCACGGCCTCGACGGCCGGGTTGAACCGCTCCAGGTGCCCGACCTGGAAAACCAGCCCCTTTTGCTCGGCCGCTCTCACAAGTTCCTCGGCCTGCTCCACGGTCTCGGTGATGGGCTTTTCCACGAGGACATGCTTGCCCTCGCGGAGGAGGTCGAGGGAGATGGCATGATGCTCCGAAGTGGGAGTGGCCACGATGGCCGCGTCGATGTCGCCGGCCATCTCCCGGTAATCCTGGTAATAGCGGACGCCGTGGCGGTTGCCGATCTCGAGCGCTTTCTTGAAATTCACGTCGGCGACGCCCCTGAGCTCCGCCTCCTCCAGATAGGACAGGATGCGGGCATGCTGGGTTCCCAGATACCCGACGCCGATGATGCCCACTCTGACTTTGTCCATGCCGCCCGTCATGCTCCTCGGCCGAAAATGACCAGCCCCTCCGCGTCGGCGAGCTCGACGGCCGCCCGGCGCTGGAAAAAAACCACCCGTCCCGCTTCCAGACAGAGGCCCGAAGCCCGGGACTCGACGAGCGTCCGGACGGTATTCAACCCCACGCCCGGGACATCGACCCTGAGGTCCTGGAGGGTTCGGCTGACTTTGACGGCCACGGTCCCGGGACCGGCCAGGGCGGCGGCCCGCCGGATCGCGGCGTCCGTGCCCTCGGCGGCCTCGACCGCCACCACGGCCCGGTCCTTGACGACGACCGTCTGACC
>CAZFTV010000120.1:0-6253 GCA_964521765.1 uncultured Eubacteriales bacterium | reverse complement strand
CCTGCCGGCGTTACGACTTGATTTACGGGAACGACCGTCCGCCCCGGCCCGGCCGGGCCGATTCTCTCGGTATCCGGGGATTCTTTTTCCCTGCAGGCCGTTCCGGCGATGAGAAGACACAGAAGGAGATAACCCAACGCGATTTTCCGATTCATGATTGCCGCTCCCCGATTCATCGTATCATACTCCGCAGATTCCCGTCAGACGACGTTCCTTCTTTTCTCCTATGGAAGGGCTTCCTGCATTTGGGAAGTTTTCTTTTAAAATGACTGATAGACCGTCGTCGCGCTCTGCTTGACGGCTCTCTGGATCTCGTCTATTCTCCCTCACGATGGTTGGAGGGATCGGCCAAAACGCAACATACAGGAGGTTGATCTGATGAACAGGAACAGGCTGACGGCCATGTTACTTTTCACCCTGATGCTCGCGGCCGGACTCATGGCTCAAACCCAGACCCGAATTCAACCTCAAACACAACCACAGAGACTGGCGGACGATCCCCGCGTGGCTTCCGCACTTGAAGTCCTTCGAGTCTGGCTTGAGGCCCAGCGCGCCTACGACCAGATCCCAGGAGTATCCGCGGCCGTCGTTTACGACCAGGAAGTATTGTGGAGCGGGGGTTTCGGTTATGCCGATTTGGAACGCCTCATTCCGGCCACGCCCAGCACCATCTATAGCATCTGCTCGATTTCGAAGCTATTCACCTCCATCGCCGTCATGCAGCTGCGGGATGCCGGGAAACTACGGCTCGACGACCCTCTAGCAAAACACCTGCCCTGGTTCACGATTAAAAGAACGGCTCCCGAGGGGCCGGAGATCACGGTCGAGGGGCTGCTCACCCATGCTTCGGGCCTGCCCCGCGAATCCGACCATCCCTACTGGACCGGTCCCGAATTCAGATTTCCGACGAGAGAGGAAATCATCGAGCGCCTCTCCAAGCAGGAAACGCTCTATCCCGCCCAGATGCACTTTCAATACTCAAACCTGGGCTTGTCTCTGGCGGGCGAGATAGTAACCGCCGCCTCGGGCCTGGCTTACGGCGATTATGTTAGCGCGAATATACTCAAACCGCTGATCCTCGGTTCCACGAGTCCGGAAATGCCGGAGAACGAGCGGGGAGGGCGCCTGGCCGTGGGATACAGCCCTCTGGGACGTGACGGAAAGCGCCGGCCCATGCCCTTTTTCAGCGTGCGCGGCATCGCGCCGGCCGCCGGCTTCGCTTCGACGGCTGAGGACCTCAGCCGCTTCGCATCCTGGCAGTTCCGCTTATACGCTAAGGGCGGAAATGAGGTGCTGAAGGCCAACACGCTTCGGGAGATGCACCGCATCCATTGGATCGAGCCCGATTTCGAAACGAGCTACGGCCTGGGTTTCAGCGTCTGGCGGAACGACGGAAAACTGTTCGTCGGGCACGGCGGCTCCTGCCCCGGTTTCCGGACGCACATTCTCCTGAGGCCCGAGGAACGACTGGCCGCGGTCTTCCTGTCCAACGCCCAAGGAGTGAATTCCGGACAATACGCCCAGCGCCTTTACGACATCGTTGCTTCGGCCGTAAGAGACGCGGTCAAGAATCCTTCCGCGGCCAAGGCCGCGGACCCTGAATTGAAAAAGTACGCCGGCGCCTACGAAACCTCTTTCGGCGGCGAACTCGCCGTCGTCGTCTGGGAGGGAGAACTCGCCGCCCTCTGGCTCCCGACCATGGACCCGGTGCGCGGCCTCACCAAACTCCGCAAGACCGGGGAGCACACGTTCAGACGGGTGCGCAGGGACGAGGAGCTGGGCGAAGAGGTCGTTTTCGAGATGGGCCCCGACGGCCGCCCCCTGCGCATGAAATGGCACCAGAACTACTATCCGCGTCTGGGAAATAAGTGACAGAGATATAATTTCCCTATTTCAAGATCCGACAAGGAACTAGAGAAATTCGGAAATTATATCTCTGTCACTTATTTGCTTGTGCTGCAGAACAAAATATTTTGCGGTTCAAAGCAAAGCAAAATGAGTGTGAAGAAAGAGTTTAGCAAGGAAGGAGCTGCCGAATGAAGAAGTTGATCGGCCCAACGGCAAAGACCTTGACGCTGCCGTGGACGTTGCTCATGAACAGCAGCCGATCTCTTGCCGGCGAAATCGTTTCCGCCGCATCGGGGCGGCTCTGCGGCGATTGCGTCAGGGCGAATAGCCTCGAACTCCCGGGGCTTGCTTCCACGACCCCGGAAATGCCCAGGGGCGAACGGGAGACCCCGCAGGGGGACTTGTCCCCATAAGAAAGAGTTGTTATCATAAATTCGTGAACGCCAAAGAGTTGCTGGAGAAAATCAGCGCGGTGGAATCGCCGCTTGCCCGTCAAATGCTGATGACGGGGCTGATCACCCGTGTCCTGGAAGAAAGAGGAAAGCCTTCCCCCGTTCTTATCGGCGGATTGGCTTTGTCCTATTACACTCGTGAGGTGTATTTCACGGCCGACATCGACTTGGCTTATGAAGACCGCAACGCCTTGGACGAGGCATTAAGGGATCTGGGCTTTGAGCCCAGAGGGAGGTACTGGGTTCAGGAAGAATTGAACATGGCCGTGGAGGCGCCCGCCTCCGACCTCGCGGGCGAGGAATCTCCGCGCGAAACCGTCGAGTTCGATTATGGATTGCGCTGCATCGTCATCGGACTCGAAGACCTGATCATCGACCGAATGAATGCCTGCAAGCACTGGAAGTCCCAGGTGGATTGCGAAATGGCTGAGCTCTTGATTTCCCGCTATGCGGAAGAGCTTGACTGGAACTATCTGGAGAGGAAGGCGGCGTTTCCGGACAATGATACTCTTGCGGAGCTTCGCGTCTTAAGGGAAAAAAGATCCCCATGAAACCGGCCGCAGGCGGCAAAAGCAAACCATCCTCAACGGAGATGAGGATCCTCCGGGAGCGGCTGGGGCTTTCGAGATACAGAAAAACATTCCCTCGAGACCCTGAGAAGATATCCCTCCTGCTGGAGATGGCCCTTCGGAGAATCCGAAAAGCCGAGGACGGCAATTTCCTTCCGCTCGGTTTTCGAAAACGGAGGGTTCGATTTCTCTCCGGGCGCTGATTTGACCTGAATAGGCCGAAAGGAAGCCCGGGCAGGTTTGACGGGCGGTCGCTCTTGTATTACGATTCGATCAATCAGAAAAAGGGCGGGCTATGAAGTGTCCGAAGTGCCACGATGAGAACAGGGACGATTCCCGTTTCTGCGGCAATTGCGCGGCGCCGCTGGGGTCGGAGGCGGGCGCCGGCCTTGAGGGCGCTTCCGTCACGAGGACCCTCGCCGCCCTTCCTCCCCCCATCTCCAAGGACGCTCTCATCGCCGGGAAATACCGCATCATCGGAGAGCTCGGCCGCGGCGGGATGGGTGTCGTCTACAAGGCCGAGGACGCCCGACTCCAGCGGATTGTAGCCCTGAAGTTCCTGCCGCCGGAGCTGACCCACATTCCCGAGATAAGAGACCGGTTCCGGCAAGAGGCCAAGGCTGCCGCGGCCCTGGACCATCCCCATATCTGCACGATCTACGACTTCGACCAGGCCGAAGACAGGGCTTTCATCTCGATGGCTTTTATCGAAGGGCGGAGCTTGAGGGAAAGGATCGGCTCAGGACCGCTCGAGCTCGAAGAGGCCCTGAAGATCGCGGCTCAAGTCGCCGAAGGGCTCGAGGAAGCGCACGGGAAAGGGATCGTCCACCGGGATATCAAGAGCGCCAACATCATGGTCACGCCGAAGGGCCAGGCCAAGGTCATGGACTTCGGGCTGGCCAGGGTCGCGGGAGCGACGCTCGTCACCCAGGAAGGGACGACCATGGGGACGGTGAGCTACATGTCTCCCGAACAGGCTCGGGGGGAGAAGGTGGATCACCGCACGGACATCTGGTCGTTCGGGGTGGTCCTCTACGAGATGCTCACGGGGGAGCTTCCCTTCAAGGGGGAGCAGTCTCAGGCCGTGGTCTACGCGATCTTGAAGGAGAAGCCCAAGCCCCTGACGAGCTCGAGACGCGGCCTTCCGCCGGCGATCGAGCAGGTGGTGTTCAAGGCCCTGGAGAAGGACCCGGACAGAAGATACCGGCGCTTCGAGGAGCTGCTAGACGACTTGAGATCCATCACCGCGGGGATCGTCCCGGACGCAATCAGAGCGAGGCTCGGGAGGGAGAAGATACGCCGGTGGAGGAAAACGATCCTGTACGCGGGGGCCGCCGGACTGGTCATCCTGGCGGTCGTTTTGATGCTGACACTTTTCCCGGGGCGCGCGGAGGCCATCGATTCCATCGCGGTCCTGCCCTTCGAAAACCTAACGGGAGATGCGGAGAAGGAATATTTAGTGGAAGGCGTGACCGACGAGCTGATCGGGCAGCTGGCCCAGATCAGCGGTCTCCGGCGGGTCATCTCCCGTACGTCGGTCATCCGCTACAAGAATACGGATAAGCCTTTGCCGGTTATCGCCCGGGAATTGAACGTGGATGCCGTGGTGGAGGGGACGGTCTATCAATTCGGGGAGAATGTGCGCATCCGCGTGCAGGTGATCGACGCCCTCCGCGAGGAGCGAAACCTCTGGGCCAAGACCTACGAGCGGCCCGGAAAAGATGTGCTGGTGCTGTACGGCGAAATTGCCCGTGCGATCGCCGAAACGACCAAAGTCAGCCTGACCATCGAGGAAACAACGAGGCTCGCCGCCGCGCGACAGGTCAACCCCGAGGCCCACGAGGCATATCTCAAAGGTCAGTTCCATTGGCATAAATTCACGGAAAAGGACCTCGAAACCGCGATGCGCTACTTCGAGCTGGCCCTGGAGAAGGATGCGGGGTATGCTCCGGCCTATACGGGTATCGCCTCCGTTTGGGGCGCTCGAACTTATTTTGGCGTGCTGCCCCGCGAGGCCAGGTCTCATTTGTTGACGGCGATCGAGAAAAGCCTCGAATTGGACAGGATGTCGCCGGAGGCCCATTTTTTGCTCGCCGGCATCGCGACCTGGTTTGATTTCGACTGGGAGACGGCGGAGCGTGAGTTTCTTCTAACGCTCAAACTCAATCCCCATTATGCCCATGCCCGGGTCTTTTACGGGCTGTTCCTGACCGGGATGGGCCGTTTTGAGGAAGCGAAGGCGCAAATGCGTATCGGCATCGAGCTGGATCCGTTGAATTCGATGTACCAGAGCTATCTGGGCATCGCCTTTGAGCGAAGCCGGCGCTTCGATGAGGCCATCGCTCAGTTCCAGAAGGGGCTGGCCCTACAGCCCGATTTCGCGGATGCCTTGGGCGGGCTCAGCGGCTGCTATCATCAAAAGGGGATGTACCAGGAAGCTTTGGACGTATTGAGAAGGCTCTTTGCCATAAGCGGCGCCCAAAATCTCCTCGAAGCGCTCAACCGCGGCCAAGAAGCGGGCGGATATAAGGAGGCGATGCGGCAGGTTGCCGAGGCGCTGGCGGCGCGAGCCAACCGGGCCAGCGCATTGAATATCGCGACGTTCTTCACTTATGCCGGAGAGAAGGGGAAGGCCTTGGATTGGCTCGAGATCGCCCACCAGGAGAAAATACAGAACCTGGTCTATTTGAACGTGCAGCCCCATTGGGACCCGCTGCGCGATGATCCCCGCTTTCAGGAATTGATCCGGCGGATGAATTTTCCGGCGGCCGACAAGAATTAGGACCGAGCACCATGAGGTGTCCCAACTGTCATGCCGAGAACAGAGACGATTCGAAGTACTGCGCCGCTTGCGGAAATCCGTTGAGCCCTGGCGCGGGAGCCGGGGCGGGCCCGGACGCGGCCTCCCTGACCAAGACCCTCGAGACGCCGGTTCACGTCCTGAAGCCTGGCGCCCTCATCGCCGGCAAGTACCGCATCGTCGAGGAGGTCGGCCGGGGCGGGATGGGGGTGGTCTATAAGGCCGAGGACCTGAAGCTCAAGCGCCTGGTGGCCCTGAAGTTCCTGCCCCCGCATCTCATGGACTCGGAGGAGCTCAAGGAGCGCTTCCTCATCGAGGCCCAGGCCGCGGCGGCGCTCTCGCACCCGAACATCTGCGTCATCCACGAAGTGGGGGAGAGCGAGGGACAGCCCTACATGGCCATGGAGTACGTAGAAGGGGAGACGCTGCGGGAGAAGCTGAAGAAGGGCCCGCTTCCCGCTGATGAGGCCCTGGAGATCGCCGCCCAGGTCGCGGCCGGACTCGGCGAGGCCCATCAAAAAGACATCATTCATCGCGACGTCAAGAGTGCCAACATCATGGTCACGGCGAAGGGACAAGCCAAG
>CAZFTV010000119.1:5136-6284 GCA_964521765.1 uncultured Eubacteriales bacterium | reverse complement strand
GACAATTGCGCCTAGAAAATCCGATCGAAGTAAAAAATGGAGGTTCTCTTCCATTTACTGTGGGTAGGCCGGCCCAGGCAGGTTTGGTCTGCTCATCGGGATTTCAAAGCCGTTCAGGCCGGCCTAGCTCACAAGAGTGCCACCCACAGAGAATGGAAGAGAACCAAAATGGAAGACGACTCAATGTATTAGAGGGTTTTGCGTCGGAAGGCCGAGGCCGGACCGGAAAATGAAAGCCTACCGGAGGATGAATAAGTGGTGCGGAAGGTGGGACTCGAACCCACACAGTCTTGCGACCATAAGCTCCTGAGGCTTACGCGTCTGCCAATTCCGCCACTTCCGCACCCGGAAAGGCCGACCTCAGGATGAGGGTTTTTATTATAGCCGACCGCCCGACCCGAGTCAATTTGAAGGGAGATATCCCCTTGGAATCCCCGACGGCCGGCTCCCGGCCGAGCCTGCGGCTGAGCGGAAGCATCTCCTTTTGTGTGATAGATGGCGCCTATTGAGGTGGGGTGGCGCAGCCCAGGGCTCCCATGACCATTACGGATATCAAACAAAAGGAAATGCTTTCCCTGAGAGCAAGTCAATTGAAGAAGCCCGGCGGCGGGGGTATAATGAAATCGTTCGAGCGTGAGACCGAGATGACGATGCGGCGGTTCCCTAAACATGCGACCCCGGTCCTCATCCTGGCCGCGATCCTGGCCTCCGGCGCCCCTCCGGGAGGAGCGCCCGCCGCCCAGACCTCCAGGCTCAACCTGCTGCTCATCACGGTCGACACTCTCCGCGCCGACCGGCTGGGGTGTTACGGAAGCCGTCTCGTCTCAACGCCCGCCATCGACGGCCTGGCCGCCCGCGGCGTCCTGTTCACCCGGGCGTTCTCCCAGGCCTCGACCACGCTCCCGGCGCACACCACCATCCTGCTCGGCACCGCGCCGCCCCATCACGGCGTCCACGACAACTCGAACTTCGTCGTCCGGCCCGAAATGCTGACCCTGGCCGAGCACCTCAAGGCCGCCGGCTACGCCACGGGCGCCTTCATCGGCGCCTTCCCCCTGGACGCGCGCTTCGGCCTGGACCAGGGGTTCGACGTTTACGACGACAGGCTGGACCGCGGCGAGGACAGGCCGGGCGAGGGGGGCGAGCGG
>CAZFTV010000119.1:2712-5126 GCA_964521765.1 uncultured Eubacteriales bacterium | reverse complement strand
CCGAGGCCGTCTGGACGAGCGCCCGGACCTGGCTCGAGAGGCAGAAGGGGCCGTGGTTCCTGTGGGTCCACTTCTGGGACCCGCATGACCCCTACGCCGCGCCGGAGCCCTTTCTGTCGCGCTACGCGGACCGCCCCTATGACGGGGAAGTGGCCTACACGGACTCCGTCGTGGGCCGTCTCCGCAGGCACCTGGCCGACAAGGGCCTGGATAAGCGCACCTGCGTCGTCCTCACCGGAGACCACGGCGAATCCATGGGAGAGCACGGCGAGAGGACGCACGGCTTCCTGGCCTACAACACCACGATCCGGATTCCCCTGGTTATTTCTTCCCCCGGGCTGGAGGGACGGCGGGTGGCCAACAACGTCTCCCACATGGACATCTTTCCCACCCTGTGCGACATCCTGGGCTTGCGCCGACCGGAAGGGCTGCAGGGAATTTCCCTGCTGTCCTCCATGAAAGGCGGCCGCCTGCCCTCGAGGCCGATTTATTTCGAGTCCCTGTCCCCCTACTACAACATGGGCTGGGCGCCCATCCAGGGCTCCATCCGCGAAAGCGAAAAGTTCATCGACTCCCCTCTGCCCGAGCTCTACGACCTGGAATCCGACTTCAACGAGACGCGCAACCTGGCCGACTCTCGCGCCTTGTCCCGCTCCCGGGAAACGCTCCGGGACCTCGTCGGCCGCCTGTCCTCCGGCGGGGCGGACCGGTCCGCGCAAGCGCCGGACCGTCAGACCCTGGAGCGGCTGCGCAGCCTGGGCTACGTGGCCAATGTTCCCTCGGCCGCGCGGAAAAAGTTCGGGCCGGAGGACGACGTCAAGACGCTCCTGCCCCATCACAACCGGGCCATGACCGGGCTCGACCTCTTCAAAGAAGGCAAACCGCGCGAAGCCGAGGAAGCGCTCAGGGAGGTCATCAGCGCCGGCAAAGCCGTCAGCACCGCCTACATCAACCTGGCTTTCATCTACCGTAGCCAGGGCCGGATGGAGGATTCCGCGGCCGTCCTCCGGAGCGGGCTCGAAGCCCTTCCCGAGACCTATGCTCTCTATTCCCAGTACCTCACCGCCCTGTATACGGCCGGCCGTTTCGAGGATGCCGTCCGGCTTTTCGAGGACGGCCGGATGAGGCAGGCCGACCTCGACCCCGTCATCTGGAACTTCGCCGGCCTGGCTCACTGGAAAATGGGGAACGACGCCAAGGCCGGGGAGTATTTCGAGCGCTCCCTGGCGCTCGACCGGAAATTCGCCGTGCCCCATTGCAACCTGGGCAATCTTCGTTATTTCTCTTTCAGGAAATCGCAGGATCCCGAGGAACTCCGGGCCGCCGTGTCGAGCTACCGGAAAGCCCTGGCCCTCGACCCGGCCTACGGCGCCGCGCATCTGGGGCTGGGCGTCGCCTTATTCGTCGGCGGAGACACCGACGCGTCCATCCCCAGCCTGGAGAGCGCTCTAAAACACGACCCGGGGCTTCACGAAGCCCTGTATTTCCTGGGGTTGAATCACCTGCGCCGGGGAGAGAGGGAGAAAGCCTGCGGATATTTCATCAGGCACAGCCAAACCCCCGCCTTCGACCTTCTTTCTCCGGCCGAGAGAAGCCGGGTAGCAGAGATCATCGCCGAATGCCGCAAGACCCCCGGGCCCTAGCCCGTTTTATTCAGGCCCCGGCCGCGAACGCAGGGCGGCGCAGGGGCGAATTTACGGCCGTAGGCCGCGGAGGCCGGGCCGGAGAGAGGTGACGAAATGAAAAAAAGCATGATCGCCGCTGGAGGGCTGGCCCTCTTCTTAACGGCAGCCGCCGTCTATCCGGCGGCCGCGGGACTGCAGAAGATGGACGCCGAAAGCCGCAAGTTCCTGAGCGAGGTCCGCTACATCATCACCAACCAGGAGAGCAAGGTCTTCGCCGAGCTGCCGGCCGAGTCGCGGCCGAGGTTCATCGAGGACTTCTGGCTGAGGCGCGACCCCACGCTGGAAACCGAGGCCAACGAATTCAGGGAAGCCTACTACCGGAGGATCGAGGAGGCGAACCGCCTCTTCCGGGGCATGCCCCGCGGCTGGCTCCAGGACCGGGGACGCTACTACATTCTCTTCGGCCCGCCCGACGAGCGCCGGACGAACCCCATGGGCGGCCGGAACATCAGCGCCACGGAAGACCACCGCCAGCTGACCGAGGGCACGATCGCCGCCACGGGCGAGAAGGCGACCGAGATCTGGACCTACTACAGCCTTTTCTCCTCGCTGCAAAAACCGCAGATCGTCCAGCTCGTTTTCGTCGACTCCGAGGGGACGGGCAACTATCAGCTGGCCACGAACCTGCAGCAGATCATGCCCGGCGGGATCGATTCCCTTCTCAAGCCCGACCTGGAATTCACCCACGAGCTCTACAAGGAGGAAAACATCTCGGCCAGCCCCAGGCGA
>CAZFTV010000119.1:650-2677 GCA_964521765.1 uncultured Eubacteriales bacterium | reverse complement strand
ATTCCTCAAGCAGGAGGACAAGGCCGCGGACTCGAACCTCACCGTCCAGGTCACGCTCCCCCACCGCCGGGTCCTCTTCCGGGCAGACGGGGACAGGCTCCGGGCCGAGCTCGGCCTCGAGATCCAGGTCCGGGACGGCTCGGGAAAAGTCGTGTGGAGCACGCGACACGAGGACAGGATCGAGATCAGCCGCCAATCCCTGGAGGAGGATCCCAACGCCCTGTGGAAGGCCGCCGTGCCCGTGGCGCGCCGCCTGGCCAAGGGCCGCTACCAGGTTTACCTTCGCCTGGAAAACCGGAGCGGCGGCCAGTCGTTGGATAAGCTCCTGTCGTTGAAGATGTAGATCGGCGTCTCACGGCCTTGCCGGCCGGCGGACACGCCCCGCCGCTTGCCGCGGGGAGCCGGTCGTCGGGCTCCCCCCTGAAAGCGGCCCCTCTCCGAGGATGGCCCGCGGATGAAAATGATGAGACGGGAGACCGGGGGCCTGCCTCCTTGGTTGCAGCGCGGAGATCATGCCCCGCGCGAGAAAGTTGACGGCCACTTGCAAGGCCGCGGCGGGTATGGGATAATTTTTATGCTCAACGAAGAATGCGTGAGGAGGCTCGGATGACTCTTCCTTGGCGGAAAAAACACGTCGGCGGCGGATCCCTATGCCTGGCTCTCTCCCTGCTCCTGGCCATGCCCCTGTTCCTTTCAGGGCAAGAAAACCTGGGCAAGGGCCGGGTCAACGGCACGGTCATGGACGACAAAGGCAACCCCATCGAGGGCGTGAAGATCACGGTCAAGGAGATGCAGACCGGGGCCGTCCTGGAGGGCGTCTCGGACAAGAAGGGCCACTTCGCCGTGGCGGGCATGGGGACGGGCCTGTGGAAGGTCACGGCCGCCAAGCAGGGCTACAACTCGGGCGAGGTCAACTACCCGGTCCGGCAGCTAACCCGCAACCCTCCCGTCACCTTCACCCTGAAGAAGCTCGTCGGCCTGGCCGGCCTGATGGCGGACGAAGAGGCCATGAAAGCCTTCGAGCTGGGCAACGCTCTGCTCAAAGAAGACAAGCCGGATGAAGCCTTGAAAATATTCGAGGATTTCCAGGCGAAATATCCCGACATCTATCAGATCCATCTCAACATCGGCTCCTGCTACATCCTGAAGCAGGACCTGGACAAGGCCGAGTCCGAGTTCAACATCGTCCTGGACAAGATCCGGGCTGCCTTTTTCGGCGACCTCAAGCAGGACGTGCAGACGGCTCTTCGGGCTCTCTCCGGCCTGGGCGAGATCTATCTCAAGAAAGACGAATTCGACAAAGCCTCGGAGTATTTCAAGCAGGCCGTGGACCTGTCGCCCCAGGACGAGGTCGCGGCCTTCAACGTGGCCGAGGTCTTCTTCTCCAACCAGAAGATCGACGAGGCCATCCGCTACTTCGAGCTCTCGATCCAGATCAAGAAGGACTGGGCCAAGCCCCACCTCAAGCTCGGCTACGCCTGGCTGAACAAGGGCGAATACGGCAAGGCCATCGAATCCTTCAACCGCTTCATCGAGCTCGACCCCGAGAATCCCGAAGTGCCCCTGGTCAAAAACATCATCGCCTCGGTGGAGAAGCTGAAGAAGTAGCGGAGCTGAGCCCCCGCAGGGGGCGAATCGCAAAGCCGACTGAGAAGACTGGAGCTTCCGAAGCGATTCGAACCACGCGGCCGCCGATGCGCTTCCCCTGCCTATAAAAAAAGCCCCCTCCAGCCTTTCGGCCGGAGGGGGCTTCGTGCTTCTACTTGGAACTTTCTGCTTGGAGCTTAGAAGAAGCTGAACCGCAGCGTGACCCGGGCGGTCCGCACTCCGTAGGCGGAGCTGAGGACTCTGTAGCCCGTGTTGAGCTGCTTCGTGCCGGTCTGTCCTTCTCCCTCAGCCACGGGGTCCCATCTGTAGGTGTCGTCCAGGCCGACGGCCACGCCCGAGTAGCCCAGGACGTTGAGGAGGTCGATGTAGGCGCCCAGACGGCCCCAGTTGCCCAGGGAGAATTCCTTCTCCAGCCTGAG
>CAZFTV010000119.1:326-621 GCA_964521765.1 uncultured Eubacteriales bacterium | reverse complement strand
CCGCGCGGCCGCGGCGGGAGCCGGCCGATTCGATGTTGATGCCGTAGTAGGCCCGGTAGGCGTTGTTGGCCGTGCACCAGGCCGTGTCGGGCCTAATGCTCGCATACCGCTCCCAGGGAGAGCCGCTCTGGTACCTGTAATAGCCGCTGAAGAAGATCTTCCAGGGCAGGACGGCCGTGCCCATGAGCTTGATCTGGAGCGGCCGGTCGATGTTGGTGTAGCCCTCGGTGTTGACGAAGGAGTTCGGGCTGTCGCCCGCCCCTGTCCAGCCCCAGGACTGGTCATACCAGCCGCC
>CAZFTV010000119.1:0-246 GCA_964521765.1 uncultured Eubacteriales bacterium | reverse complement strand
GGAACTCGACGGCGGTGTACGTCCGGTAGAGCTCGGTGAGGTTGTTCAGGCGGTAGAAGGTCGGCGGCGAGTCGTTGCGCCGGACGTAGAAGGTCACGGTCTGGGCGGGATAGTCACCCGTGCCGGGGACGGTGGTCGTGTAAGGCAGCCAGTACTGGGCGGCCACAGGCTGGTCGATGGAGTACCAGTATTCACCCAGGTCGGGCGAATAGAGGGCGTCTTCCAGGATGTTGGACTTCTTCTTGT
>CAZFTV010000118.1:3463-6321 GCA_964521765.1 uncultured Eubacteriales bacterium | reverse complement strand
CCAGCCGCTCCTCGGCCGTGAGGCGGAAATGAAAATCGCAGGAGGGGCAGACGGACAGGTTGTCCAGGATGTCCTGCTTATAGAGGATGCGGCCGCAGTTGTTGCAGCGCGTCCAGAGTCCTTCGGTGGGCATGTCGTCGTTATCCTCCCAACAAATCAAGTCCAGATACTATCCTCATCCCCCGCCGCCTGTCAATCATCAAACAAAGACGGGGTCGCGTCTACACTTTCCACTTTTCTAGCATGGCCCTCTAGCAAAGAGCTTCGGTAAAAGGCACAAAAAACTACATTTATGTTTTCATGAACCGTAAAAAGTGGAAAGTGTAGACGCGACCCCCTTCTTACTTACTCCGGCAGGCGGCCGGGGGTCCAGGGCAGGCCGAACTTCTCGGCCTCGGCCTCCAGGGCCTTGATGTCCTGCTCATAGATCGCCTTGAGCTTTTCATAGACCGGAGGGAACTCTTCGCTCAAGACCTTGAAAGCCGTCCGCTCTCGCTGGGTCAAGGACGAAGTGGACTGCCAATGCGTCCGGGTCATCGTTCGCAGGCGGCTGTTGAGAGTCACGGCCGCGGGCGGGTTCTCCTCGGCGCTGGGCCGGATCGACGGCCTCTGGAACTTATAAGACAGCTCCTCAAGGGCCAGGGCTGTTGCCTCGGCGCGCTTCATCAAGGAGAGCGGCGCTGCGGGAGTCTGGAGCAAGGCCTGGCGGAGCGTCGTCACCCGAGCTTGAAGCTCCCTGAGGAGCTCGTAGGCGCCCCGGACCTTGCGGGACAGAGCGGCCGCTTCTTTCTGAAAGGCCACGAGCTCCGCCCGGTCGGAGGCCGGAAGCGTCGTGTTGCGCAGCGCTGCGGCGTTGAACTCCACGCCGCTTCCCAGCTCCTTGAGGCCGTCGCGCGTTGCGAGGGCCATGGAAACCCTGTATTTCCCGGGCATGGTCAGCGTTCCGGAGGGCGGCTTGGCCAGGGGGTCGAACTTCGATCTTCCCTGCACCGGCGCCGGGTCATGGATGCGGAGGTCCCAATTAAGGCGCTGGATCCCCTTGGAGGCAGCCCGGGTCAGACGGCGCACCTCCCGGCCGTCCTCGTCGGTGACGGTGAAGACGAGGTAGGGCGCGACCTCGCGCCGTTCGGCCAGTAGCTCCTCGTCCGTGGGCTGGGGGATCGGCTTGCCGTCCTTGAAGAGCGGTTTTTCCTTTTCCTTGCGCAGCTCGCGCAGCGTCTTGGGCACGTCCTTCAGGTAATAGCTGAAACAGGCGCCGAACTCCGGGTTGGGAGCCATAAAAAAGTTCGAGCCCTGGCCGTAGCGGGCCTCGGAGAAAATGAACATCAGGGCGTCCCGGACGGGAAAGAGATGGGCTTCCGAGGCGAGGAGGGCCGCGTCGACCTTTCTCAGGGGCGTGTAATCGTCGAGGATGTAAAATCCCCGGCCGAAGGTGGCGATGACGATGTCCGACTCGCGCTCCTGGAGGGCGATGTCCCGCACGGGGATGGGCGGCAGGCCCGAGGCGAGCTTGACCCATTTCCGGCCGCCGTCCGGGCTGAAGAAGAAGCTGAACTCGGTGCCGGCGTAGAGGAGGTCGGGGTTGACGAAATCCTGCTCCAGGGAGTGGACCGCGCCGCCGGCCGGAAGGCCCGAAGCGAGCGGCGTCCAGGTCCGGCCCCTGTCCGCGCTCTTGAGGAGGTAGGGCTTGAAGTCGTCCCGCAGGATGTTGTTGAAGGAGGCGAAGACGACGTCGGCCTCGAAACGCGAAGCCAGGATGTCGCTGACGTAGGTGTTCTCCGGCACCCCGGGGAACCGGGAGATCTTGCGCCAGCTCCGGCCCCCGTCCTCGGTCACCTGGATGAGGCCGTCGTCCGTCCCGGCGTAGAGCAGGTTTTCGTCGAGCGGCGACTCACAGAGCGAGATGATCGTCCCGAAGAGCGAGGTCGAGAGGTCCTTGGCCACGGCGTCCACGCTCCAGAACTTGCCCATGACCGGCCAGGTGGTGCGGTCGAGGCCGGCGGTCAGGTCGCCGCTCACGGCTTTCCAGCTCTCGCCGCGGTCGTCGCTGCGGAAGACCCGTTCGGCCGCGCAGTAGAGGCGCGCCGGGTTGTGGCGGCTCTGGATGAGCGGCGTATCCCAGTTCCACCGGAAAGTCTTCTCCCCCGGCCCGGGTTCGGGCCGGATCGAGAGCGATTCGCCGCTCTTGAGGTCATAGCGGACCATGCCGCCGTACTGAGATTCGGCGTAGACGACGTCGGGGTTCGAGGGGTCGACAGCCGACCAGAACCCGTCGCCGCCGTTCGTCACGACCCAGTCGCTGTTGACGATCCCGTCCTCGGAGATCGTGCGCGACGGCGCGCCCAGGGAGTTGTTGTCCTGGGTGCCGCCGTAGACGTGATAAAAGGGCAGGCGGTTATCGGCGAAGACCCGGTAGAACTGGGTCACGGGCAGGTTTTCAATGAAGTCCCAGGTCTTTCCGCCGTCGAAGGTCTCGTAGGCGCCGCCGTCGCCGCCGATGAAGAAATGAGCGGTGTCGGCGGGGTCGATCCACATGGCGTGGTCATCCACGTGGCGGTTGTCGTTGCCCACGGGACGCCAGGTCCGGCCGCCGTCCTCGGTGACGTAGGAGACGGTTTCCACGGAATAGACCTTGTCCACGTCGCGCGGGTCGCAGAAGATTTCGTTGTAGTACTGCCCCGAGGCGGCATGGTCGCTCATCCTCTCCCAGGTCGCGGCCCGGTTCACGGAGCGATAGAACCCGCTTTTCTCCTCGGCCGCCTCGACGATCAAGTAGAGCACGTCGGGGTTCGCCGGGGAGATGTCGAGGCCCATGCCTCCGATGTCCACGGTCGGCAGGCCGCTCCCGGCCTTGTCCC
>CAZFTV010000118.1:0-3367 GCA_964521765.1 uncultured Eubacteriales bacterium | reverse complement strand
GTACATTCGGTCGGGGTCGCGGGGGTCGAAGACCAGGTTGTTGACGCCCGTGTTGTCACTGATGTGAAGGACCCGGCGCCAGGTCTTGCCGCCGTCCACGGTTTTGTAAAGGCCGCGGTCGCCTCCCGGCCCCCAGGCCGACCCCTCGGCTGCGACGAAGACGACGTTGGAGTTGCGCGGGTCGACGATGATGTGGCCCACCTGGCGGGAGTCCTTGAGCCCCATGTTCTTCCAGCTCTTTCCGCCGTCCTCCGTCCGGTACACGCCGTCGCCGTAGCCCAGGGCGCGCTGGTGGTTGTTCTCGCCCGTGCCGGCCCAGACGACGTGGGGGTTGTTCGGGTCGACGGTAAGGCAGCCGATGGCGTAGGCTCCGTAGGCGTCGAAAACCGGCTGGAAAGTCGTCCCGGCATTCACCGTCTTCCAGATATGCCCGCTGGCCACGCCCACGTAGTACTCGCTGGGGTTCTTGGGGTTGACGGCGAAATCGGCGATGCGGCCGCTGCAGAAAGCCGGGCCGATGCCGCGCCATTTCAGCCCGCTGAAAACGGAGGGGTCGAAGGGATCCTTCGGCTCGGGCTTGTCCTGCTTGTCCTGGGCCAGGATGAGCAGGGGGAGCAATAAAAGGATGATGGCGGCCTGAATTTTAAGAAAGCGTTTCATGCGTCCTCCTTGGAAGGCGGGAATGACGAGAAGGAATAAGATACTCCAAGAGCCGGGTTGCGTCTAGACTTCCCGGGGACGCGATTCAGAAATTCGTCTTAAAGGCCAGAGTGACGAGCTTGTCTTTCTTAAAGGGGCCGAATTTCGTGCCCTCTTCGTCGCCCGCCGCCCAGAATGCCCCGGCCCGCAGGGAGAAAACGTCCGAGGCCCTGTACTCCAGGCCGGGCATGAACACCCAGGCGCAGGCGCCGCCGGCCATCTCCAGGAGACCGCTCCATTCGAGCTTAAGGTCGCCGCGCAGGAGCTTGTACTCGGCGCGGCCCAGAAGGTAATCCTCGGGCTCCCCGAAGAACATGCCTTTCCCTTTCTGAAAATATTGTCTGTAGAGAGCCGAGTAGGCGCATTCGTCGAAGAACCCCTTCACATACTGGACGTTGAGGTAAAGCCCCGAACCCCAGGACAGGGTGGTGTCGGCGCCCAGGACATAACGCATCCAGCCGCGCTCAAAGACGCGGAAGGTCGAGGTCAAGTCGACGAGCCCGGAGTCGACAAGCACCGGCCCGGACACCGAGCCCCGGATGTTCTCCGGCGCGACGTAGGCCGCCTCCGCCCAGAGCCCGAGGCCGAGCGCTTCGCCCGCCAGGTCCGCGCCGAAGACCTGCTGGCCGGGATAATCGAAGCGCAGCTCGAGCCCCGTCGCCGAAAGCGCCGAGCCCGTGAGCACGGGCAGATGAAAATTCCCGCGGTAATAGGTCAACCCGACATCGGTCTTGCCCAGGACGGCGGCCAGGCGGAGGCCGACGTTCGTGTCCTTGAGACGGGGCTCTCGGGAGGCGACCTGAATCTCCGCCGCGGCGCCTGCGCCTCCGGCCAGGAGCGAGGCGAATCCCCGCGGCAGCGGGGAGTACTGTCTCTCCAGAAGCCAGACGCACTGCAGCTTGGTCGTCGGGCTGAAATAATATTCCAGGTTGACGGCCGTCTGGGGCCGCCTTTCGGCGAAATAATCCGGGTCGAAGGTGAAAAAATTGGCCAGGTCCACGGGGTTGAGGTTGTCCACGGCGTTCATCTTGTCGGCCGTTCCCCAGGACAGGCGCTGCCGGCCCACGGTCAGGTCCAGGTTATTGAGCAGGAAACCGCTGACCTTGACCGAGGCGTCATAGAGCAGCAGGTCGAACGGCTCGCTGCCGAGCGGCGCACCCGAGCCGCTCGACTCGGGGAAAAGCCCGGCGTTCGAGCCGAGCGACATCGCGTCGGGCGAGGCGAATCCGTCGAGGCGGACCGCGTAGCTGACCCTGTCGGTCACGTTGCCGGCCAGCGAGAAACGAACCTCGAGCCGCCTCAAACCGAATTCTCCCGCCTCGTGCGGGAAGCGCGTCCCCGCGGAATTGTCCTCGACATAGACCGAGGAAAAGAGCTTGACCATCCCGGAGAATAGCGTTTCCGCGCCCAGGGCGGAAGCGCCCGCCAAAATCAGAGCCGAGGCCCAGGCGAAAATCTTTGCCCTTTTCTTTCCGTTCATTTTCTCACCTCATCACGCCCTTCTCCCCAGGGGAGATCTTCTTCCGTCCGCGTCCCGAGCGGGACTTTGCCGGCCTCGCCTTTCCTCCGGCGGGGAGGCGGCGGTTCTGCCGGTCTTCACTCCGCCCGCCTCTGGAGGTTTCTCTGGGTGAACACCTCAACCGCGAGGCCCTGGTCGACCTTGATGTCGCCCATGACGAGCTCCGTGCACGAGCCGGACTTGACATCCCTCATGCGGATTATGACCGGCACCCAGTACTTCCCCGTCCGGCCGTTCTCCTGTTCCTCGACCTTGACCAATGCTCCGGAATTGTCGAGGAGCTCCATCCGGACCGGCAAGCGCGCTTCCCGGGAAACGACGAGCTTGATCTTTTTATAAATCTTATCCGCGCCCGGGCGGCGTTCGAGGTCCAGGGTCCAGGTCTTGTCGTCCTGACCGGCCAGGGTTGGGACGTAGGAGCCGGAGAAGGCCGAGGCGCCGAGGTCCTCGTAGGAAAAGTCCGAGCCGACGAAGCTTTCGCTCTTGTTGTGCGAGGCGATGCGCCGGATGCGCCGGAACTCGGGCAGGTAAAGATACATCTGGTCGCCGGCCAGGCTCAGAAAGCCGATGTCGCGGACATCGGGCGGCGAGAGAAACTTCATCAGGCGCTTCGAATTTCCATCAGCGGCCGCTTGAGACCAGACGCGGAGGCGGCGCGTTTTCACGCCGCCCGAAGCGGAGGTGACGGTCATGTTCATGACCGACTCCATATCCCGGGGCGCGGCCGGGCCGCTGACGGCCTCGTCAACCCGGCGAAGAATGTCCTCGGCGCTCTGGCCCTGGGCGGAGAGCGCCGCTCCCAAGCCCAGGATTCCCAGGCACACTATCGGAACAATTTTCTTGTTCATGTTGACTCCTTTCTTTTTTTTTAGTTAAGAACCGCGTCGGGCGCCGAGGCCCTTCCGGCTCCACCTTTTCTCTTCTCCCGGGCGGATAGCCGGGAGGGTCGAGGCGGCATGCGCGGTTCAGCAAGGAATCGGCGAATTTCGAGGGTCATGGCCTATCCTTGCCGTCCGGCTGAGTTGAGCCTCCGGAGGAGGCGAATCGCGAAGCCGCCGAGAAATCCGCCGATTCCGCGGCGCCCGGAACCGCGCCGGGCGCCGAGGCCCTTCCGGCTCCACCTTTTCTCTTCTCCCGGGCGGATAGCCG
>CAZFTV010000117.1:0-6355 GCA_964521765.1 uncultured Eubacteriales bacterium | reverse complement strand
GCCTCTCGCAACCCTCAGAAGTGGGGCAACGCCTTGACCAAAATGCTGAAAAAAAAGGGATACACGGTCTACCCGGTCAACCGGCGGGAGAAAGAAATCGAGGGGCTGGCCTGTTTTTCGTCCGTCGCCGCCCTGCCCCCGGAAGTCTCGAACGTCATCCTCTCCGTGTCCGCGGCGGCGGCCGTCGAGGTGCTGCGGGAGTGCGCCGGGACGGGAGTGCGGCGCGTGTGGCTGCATCGCGGCGCCGGGGGAGAGGGCGCCTCTTCGGCCGAGGCGGTCCGGGCCGCCAGGGAAGCCGGCCTGGAGGTCGTCTACGGCTTTTGCCCGATGATGTTCTTGCCTCCCGTCGGGATCCATAAGGTGCATTTCTGGTTCCGCAAGCTGGCCGGAAAGGTGCCCCCCGAGTTCAATGTGACCTGAGGCCTTGTCCGCCGGCCTCGGGCGGCGAAAAGAGCGGTGGCCGGAAAAGAAGGCGACCCCGTCAGGGCTTGACGAGGAGATAGCGATGATAGACCCGGCGACCCGTGATCAATGACCTGAAGAACTCCGAGTTCTCCGTGCAGGCAAATCTCCGGAAATAGCGCCTCAGGAAGAACGGCACCCGTTGTTTGACCAACCGTTCTTTCCGGGGACTGTCCTTGGTCAGGGCCCGCACGACGTCGGCGGTAATGTCCTCTTTTTCACGGATGATGAAACCGGACTCTTCGACGGCTCGCTCCCAGGGCTTCAATTTTTCGATCATCCGGAAGTCTGCGTAGAAAAGCTTTCCGCCCTTCTTCAGAACGCGAGACGCTTCCGAGAAGAAAGCCCGGATGTTCGGGTAACAATGGGACGACTCGATGTTGACCACGGCGTCGAAGGACTCGTCCGGGAAGGGGATGTTTTCCGCGTCTCCGACGCGAAAGGACAGGGCGGGGTTCCGGCAGGAGGCGTTGATGAGGGCGATGGCCCTGGAAGACAGGTCGATGCCCGCCAGGGAGCGCGGCGCCGCGTATTTCATCAGGCCGACCGCCCCCCCTCCCCGGCCGCAGCCGACCTCGAGGACGTCGAGGCCCTCGAGACTGCGGCGCCCGACGGCGTGGTAATACATCTGCAGGGGAAAACGGTTGATTTCATCCTCGGGTTCGAGGTCCATGATCTTGCCGCCGCCGCCCGCGGGAGCGTAGCCCCAGTTCATGAGCTTCAAGTTGCCCGAGCGGCCGTCCACACGGTGAGCCAGGTTGTACCAGAATTTCCATGCCCCCTTGGCCCGGGTGGGGTTCATCGTCAGCTTCTTGAATAGGGCCAGGATCATTCGCGCCTCCGCCCAACAGCGGATTTGCCGTCCAGGTTCCGGCCGCCGGCCTCGCCCGATAACCGCCGCAGAGAAGCGATGTTGAGACCCAGAAAAACCCAGGTCATGGGAAGCCAAAAGCCCGTGGTGATAACGTAGCTGGCGAAGAGAGCCGACAGGCCCGCGAACAACGCCGGCGCCTGCGGAGCAGGCGGGGCGCCCGACTCGGAGATGCGGCGAAAGTTCTGGAGGAGGAGCTTGACGGCGACATAGGCCAGCAGCCAGATGTCGAGAGGGCTTCTCTGCCAGCGCCATTTTCTCAGGACGGTCATGACGACCAGCAGGCCGAGAATCACCGCGGCCAGGACCTGAACGTTGCGCACTCGGAACCCGAACACGGTGAAGGAAAAGCCGGAGCTCTCGAAAAACGCGGAGACCACCAGGGCCGCGAGCAGCCATTTTTTCCAGCTGTCCTTCATGCCAATTTCCTCTTCAGAGCTGAGCCCCATCATTGCCGGCGGCGCCGATCTTCACCCCGGGTTTCAGCCGGATGGGCCGCTTCTCGGCCCGCCTTCCTGAGCCCAAGGTTTCCCGGGTGAAGACGGAGCTTCGGCAGGCGGCCGATCGGCCGGAAAACTTACGCTCATTCCCGCTCATCATTTTAATGCATATTTCAGCCTTTTCAACCTTTCCTCCCGCATCATGCCCGGGGCCGGGCGATCTCTTGACGCGCCTTTTCATGCGTCTTGCCGGCTCATGCTTTGATAAACTCCCAAGGTCGCCCGGGCGGTTTCCTCCCAGGAATACCGGGCCGCTTTGTCCGGACCCCAGCGCTTCGCCTCCGCCCGTGCTTCCGGATTACGGAGGGATTGCTCCATTTTCGCGGCGATGTCCTCCGGGTCCAGGGGGTCGAAGAGCCCTTCCGGCCGGTCGGCGATCTCGGGAATCGATGCGCGACGGGAGGCGACCACTGGAATCCCGCAAGCCATGGCTTCCAAGGCGGGAAGACCGAAGCCCTCGTACAGAGAGGGGTAAACGAACAGAGCGGCCAGCGAATAGCCGGCCGGGAGTCCGAGGCGGCTGAATCCGTCGGCTGTTGAGTTCAGGGCTTGTTCACGGAGGATCTATGGTACAACTTTTGACCTGCCAAGTCAGCATCAGGGGATGCTGTTTGCATCGAGGCGAGACGGAACGGGCGGCGGGCGGGTTGAAAACGTCCCGGATTAAGTGAGACAATAACGAGTGCCCCCCCGGGACGGGGGCGAGGATATCCGATGATGCGAAAGAAGCTGGCGATCGTGGCCTGGCTGGCGGTTTGGGCGGCGGCGGCCTTGTCGGCGGTTTCCTGCAGAGCCAAAGAGACCAGGGGACACCTGAAGCTCAGCGACTTCGACACCCTGGCCCTCAAGCCCCCCATGGGTTGGAATTCCTGGAATAAGTTCGGCTGCGACGTAGACGAGGAGATGGTGAGGAGAATGGCCGAGGCCATGGTCCAGAGCGGGATGGCGGCCGCCGGCTATGAATATGTCGTCATCGACGACTGCTGGCAGACGGCCCGCGACGACGAGGGGAATATCATCGCCGGCCCGGAGCGCTTTCCCTCGGGCATAAAGGCCCTGGCGGACGCCGTGCATTCCCTGGGGTTGAAGTTCGGGATCTACTCCTGCGCCGGGGACAAGACTTGCGAGGGTCGTCCGGGAAGCCGGGGCTACGAAGAGAAGGACGCCCGGCAGTATGCCGCCTGGGGAGTAGATTACCTCAAGTACGACTGGTGCCATACCGAGGGCCTCCAGGCCGACCCGGCTTATAAAAAAATGAGAGCTGCCCTGGAGGCCGCCGGCCGCCCCATCGTCTTCAGCATCTGCGAGTGGGGCCGCAGCAAGCCCTGGCTGTGGGCCAGGGGCGTCGGGCACTTGTGGCGGACGACGGGCGACATCAAGGATAAATGGGAAAGCGTCCTGACTCTCCTCGACCTCCAAGTCGGGCTCGAGGAGTACGCCGGTCCGGGCGGCTGGAACGACCCGGACATGCTGGAGGTGGGGAACGGCGGCATGACCTCCGACGAATACCGGGCCCACTTCAGCCTGTGGTGCATCCTGGCTGCGCCCCTCATGGCGGGAAACGACTTGCGGACGATGTCCCGGGAGACGGCCTTCATTTTAACCAACCCTGACGTCATCGCCGTGAACCAGGATGCCCTGGGCGTCCAGGGCCGGAGGTTCAGCAAGGAGGATGACCGGGAAATATGGGTCAAGCCCCTGGCAGACGGATCGCTGGCCGTGGCCCTCTTCAACCGCGGACAGTCCAAAGCCCGGATGTCGGTCTCCTGGGCCGAGATGAAAATCGAGACATCGACCTGCTATGTCCGTGACTTGTGGAAACGGAAGGAGCTGGGGCGCTTCCTGAGCGGCTATTCGGCCGATGTTCCGTCCCATGCCGTGGTCCTGGTCAAAGTCAAACCCTCGAATATCATCGACTGAGTGAGAAAGGAAGGCCGCCGCCGTCGTCCTCATCTTGTGATGGCGGGCGGCCGGACGCCGCGCCCGGGGCCGGCAGCCGGTCGTCGCGCGGGTGACTGCTCGGAGGGACCGTTGATCGCCGCGCGGGGGCGTTGCGCCTCCTTTTCGCTTCGGGCGAAGAGGGACGCGCATGACGGCTTCCCCATTTAAAAGGAGGCGATCTTTTCCGGGCGAAGGGAGCGGCCGTGAGGTACAGGGTCCGATTGATCGAAACGGGGAGCGGCTATGCCGTCTGGGTGCCGGCCTTGCCCGGATGCCACGCCTTCGGCCGGACCGAGGACGAGGCGCTGGAGAATATCAGGTCGGCGATCTTCTCCTATCTTGAGGCCCTTGAAGAGCAGAACACGGCCATCGACTCAAGGGAAGTCGACATCGGCTGAGAAGGAGAAACCTCCCCCTTGAACACCCGCATCCTCGGGGAGGGTGAAATTCAGGGGGACGGGACGCTCAGCCCGCCAGCTTGTTCAACTCGCTTTGGACGATGGCCGGCATGATGATCCCGATGAGCCAAAACAACAGGAACCACATGATGGTGTTGTTGTCTTTTTTGATGTGGGTGGAAAACGCCTCTGAGTATTTGTACAGCCAGTAGATGTTGGCGATGGGGACGATGAGCAGCCAGGCTGTCGGGATCTGGGCGCCCAGGCTGTTCATCTCGGTCTTGGTCTTGACCATCCAGTAGATGAAATAAATACCTAACGTTACGATGCCCAGGATGTAGACGACGACGACATCCCTCCGGGTGATAGCGGCCATGTGCTCCTCCTTTTTCCTCTGTTTTCATATCAAAAACCCCTTCCGCTGTCAATCAACGGCGCAAGGGGCGCGGGCCGCCGCCGCCGTGGGGGACGACCATATCCAGAGGGCCACGCGGGGCGTGGTCGTGCCCGACTCCTTCACCCACGGCACCTCCGACCAGCGCCGGCGCTGGTTCCTGAAAGGGTATCAGACGGGGGATTTCAACCAGGGAGACACGTTCAACGCCGGAGAACTGTAAGCCGGCGCTTAAGCTCGGGTCCCTCCCCGGCGGATGAAGAGGGCCGCACTCTGTCATGCGGCACGGTCATGTCCGCTATTCCGGACGGAACGCCGTCGAGCTCCTGTGCCGTTCAGGCCGAAAGCCTTTCCAGGTATAATACCCACCCTGAAAGAAACCGGCTCATGATCGATGTTCAGGAGCATGTCTATGAAGACGACCCCCGCCGCGGACATCCCGACGTCAGGACGCTCCTTAAGGATGCGCAGTACTTCTTCCTCGGCAACGGCCTGATCCGGGCCGCGGTGCAGGTCGCTCCCTCCGGAGAGGGGACGCCGGTGGGCCTCCTGCTGATGAACCCCGATGTCCTGGGGAAAAAGCGCGAGGCGCTGACCATGGACCCCGAAACGGGCTTGGAACAGACGATGCTCCGCATCGATGAGGGGCGGAAAACCTATCGGCCCAAGCCGGGAGGGGTCCGGGCCTCTTGGAGCGAAGCCGCGGGCCAGCCCGCCGTCCGCGTGGAGTGGGAGGGCGATGATGCCGCCGTCGTGGAGCGGTTTTTCTGTCCCGAGCACGACTCGCCGCTTCTCGTCCGCCAGGTGACGGTCGCCAACCAGCGGCATTCGCCCAGGGAATTCAGGCTTCTCCTCGGCCTGGGGGGCCGGCTTCTCGAGCATCGCCTCACCCCGGGGGCCGCGGCGGATGCTTACGCCTGGCTCCGTTACCGGTTGTCCGGACCGGAAAACAAAATCGAGGCCGAGTGGGCGGAGGAGGAAATCCGGCCCGGTCAAGAAACTCTCCGCCGGCGGGGGCGTCTCGCTTCGGTTGATTTCGGACATTCACTGTTGGATCATTTTTTCCGCTCCGCCGCGGCACAGCTTCCGGCCTCCGTGTCGCGCTCGGGGCGCATGGACGGCTCCCTGTGGCAGTACAACCGGGAATGGGTCCGCGACCAGTCGATGGCGGCCCAAGCCCTGGCCGTGCTGGGCGAAAGGGACGGGGCCCGGACGATCCTCCGGCGGCTGCTCAGCGATTTCGTGACGCCCGAGGGGGATACCGTCGACTCGAGCGAGAGGCGGTCCGCCGACGACGTCGAGCTCGACCAGAACGGCCAGCTGCTGTGGAGCTTGGAGGCCTATCACAACTGGACGGGAGACCGGGAGCTTATCGAGGAGAACTGGGGAAAAGTCGCGGCCGCGGCCGAGTTTCCTCTGCGGAGTGTTTTCCGGCACGCGGCTTCCGGGCTTCTCCTGAATCGCCGCGAGTTCTGGGAGCGGCACAAGGCTTACGGCATCGAAACGGGGATGGAGCTGGCGCACCAGTTCTTCGTGTCTCTCGGCTTGTCTTCGGCGGCGAAGCTGGCCCGGCTGTTCGGCCGGACGGCGGAAGCCGGGCGCTGGGAGGGCGAGGCCCTGCGGCTGAAGAAAGCCATGCTGGAGGATTCGCGGTTCGGGCTGGTGGACGAGGGCCGGCTCAAGCACCTTGCGAAGGTATATGGCCTCGGAGGGCTCGGAGGGGAGATGCTCGATTATATCAAGACCGGCAACGAAACGCGTGAAACCTTCCCGCAATACAAGGAATATA
>CAZFTV010000116.1:4876-6465 GCA_964521765.1 uncultured Eubacteriales bacterium | reverse complement strand
CATCGTCGTCGTCGGCTACCGGGCCGAGGAGATCATCAACGCCTACGGCAACCGCTATAAGGGCAAGACCGTCCGCTATGTCATCCAATGGGAGCAGAAGGGGCTGGTGGACGCCATCCGCTGCGCCCAGGAGGCGATCGGCGGCCGGGAGTTCATGCTCATGCTGGGCGACGAAATCCTCATCAACCCCCGGCACCAGGCCATGCTCGAGGAATTCCGCAAGGGCGACTGCCTGGTGCTCTGCGGAGTGCTCCATGTCGAGGACAAGGAAATGATCCGGCGGACCTACACCATGATCCAGGACGAAAAGAACAACGTCTTCCGGCTGGTGGAAAAGCCCCGCCATCCGCTGAACGACCTCATGGGCACGGGCGTGTGCTGCTTCAAGAGCGAGATCTTCAATTACATCGACTTCACGCCCATCCACCACGAGAGGAAGGAAAAAGAGCTTCCGGACCTCATCCAGTGCGTCATCGACGAGGGGAAGAAAGTCAAGACCTTCCTCATCTGCGACCGCTACACGAACATCAACAACCCGGAAGACATCCCCCTGGCCGAGAAGCTGCTCAAGAAATAACTGGATTTAATGACTCTCTGAAACAAATGACGGCGAAAATAGGTTCCAAGATCCCGGCAAAGAACCCCGCGCCATCCTCGCGAAGAACGGCAGCAGCGCATAAAACGGCGAGTGGCTCCCGCCCCGCAAAGAAACCGATTTCGAGACCGGATTCGAAGTCCCAGGCAAGAAAGAAGGGACCGATACGGAAGGCGAAGGCTGTGCGGAAAGTGCCAGCGTCGAAGTCCGCGACAAGGAAAAAGAGGCCGATTACGAGAGAGGCGGAAGACAATAGAATAACGGGAATTTCCAGAGGGCCGGGAGAAGCAAAACGTACCCTGGTTGTTATTCCCGCGCACAACGAGGAAAACACGATTCGTGAGGTCGTCATCCGCGCGCTGAAGCACGCCGACGTATCCGTGACGGACGACGGGAGCCGGGACCGGACGCTCGCCATCTTGGAGGGGGTCCGGCGGGAGGGCGAAAAGGGAAAGCACTCCCACCGGCTTAATGTCGTCCGGCACCCGAAAGCGACCCACATCCCCCGGGCCGTGCAGGACGGGTTGAAATGGGGTGTGGGCAAGAAGGAATACGATTATTTCATAACCATGGACGCCGGGCTGTCGCACGACCCAGACGCGCTGGCTGACTTCTTGAGGGCCGACCCTCGGGCTGATGTCGTCATCGGCAGCCGCCGGAGGCCTGAGAACGTTCCCGCCTACCGCAGGCTCGTCAGCAGGTTGGGAGCCATAATCATCAATTATGCGCTGTCGAAGTCATATCTCGACTTCGCCGGGCCTCGGCTCAAGGACTGCACAAGCGGCTTCCGTCGCTACAGCCGTCGGGCTGCCGAGGCCGTCGCCGGGGCGGAGCTCCGGTCGCGCGCTTTCGACTTCCACATGGAGGCGCTGGCGCTCTGCCTGCGCCGCGGCATGCGGGCCGCGGAGATCCCCATCACCTACGTGTTTTCCAACTCCTCGTTCAACCGCAAGGTCCTCTGGCAGGCCATGAAATTCGGCTTGCTCCTCATTAT
>CAZFTV010000116.1:0-4795 GCA_964521765.1 uncultured Eubacteriales bacterium | reverse complement strand
AGACAAGTCATGCCTGCAGCCAGACCGGCATTGAACGGCGAGCCGTCTTTTTTGGAGTGCGGCGCCGCGTCGCCGCATCCAAAGCGGCCTCGTGCGGCCGCACTCCAAAAAGACGCGGCAGTTCCCGTCGTGACTTGAATGGAAACCGATGCGGTTCCCCGAATTCCCCGGGGAGTCGGAGGGGTTGATATCAATTAGACTGGATGGCGTCTGAGGCGGACCTTGGCGCGGCCTCATGAGATCGCATTTCAAAGCGGTCTCATGCGACCGCACTCCAAAGCGCACCTGCGCCTGAGCGACAGCGCGCTTGCGCCCAAGAGACAGCGCGCCGGCGCCCGCAAGCGGATCAAGGCTTTGCAGGCAGGCGGGAAACCACCGAGCCGGATTCGCGGGGCCGAACTTCAAGCGGCCGTCCCGGACGGCGCTTGCAGCCGCGCCCAAAAAAGACCTCCGCAGGATTGAATGGATATCGTTACAGCCAAGCTAGGACTTCGGGAGACTTTTTACCCTTGATATAAAAATCATGAACTTGGCGGTCTCGTTTTCCCGCGCGGACCATTTCTTGACATCCGCCAAATCGACTTCATTATGACGGCAGATCAACACGGCCTGCTCTAGGGACTGGCGATCATCCCAGAAATAGAAAGCGGCCAAGCGGTCCTTGACCGAATCCGTCGGAGAAAGCAGCTTCAAGGTCCTTTTCCCCGAGGTCATGGTATGGACGCGCCGAACTTTTTCCTCGCCGATGGACAGAGGAGGGCTCAGGATATCCACTGAATATTTGACCTGAGGATGGACATAGATGCGGCCTTCTTTGACGAAACCGACTTTGGCCAATACGTCGCGTATGTGGGCAGCTCCGACTTCATCGATGTTGACGAAGTCAAGATCAAAGGATCGATAACGATTGCGCGTGTAGATGCAAACGCAGGCGCCTCCCGTCAGAACATTATCGATTCCGTTATTTCGTAGGTAATCGGACAGAAAAACGGCCAGCCCTTTCAATGACAGCTTGGCAATGTTCACGGCAGCGGCTTTCCTGCTTTCCTGGGACGTCGCCTTTTAATATAAAAGCGCGCTTTTTCATTCTCATTGAGATACTCAAAGGCTTTTTCCAGCAAGCTCAACAATTCTCTCTTTAATGCATAACGGGGGTTAAAACCGTAAAGACGGGTCCTTCCCTCGAGCCGGCTGTAAAGAACGCCCCCATCCTCGAGCTTGCGAAGCTGATATTGGACCGCGTTGATGTTGAACCCGAAATTTCGGGCGATGGCGCTGGCATAAGCTTCCCTGTTCGTCAGAAGAAAGAGAAGGATCTTTTCTTTGACCTTCGAATCGAAGATTTCTCTTAGCATCGAATTACCAACTCTATTGCTTATATTATCAATACAGTTGGTATTATAGCCGTCGACCCGGATCCTGTCAAGAATAAGACGGGGTAATGAACGGCAAGCCGTTTTCTTGGAGTGCGGCCTCACGAGGCAGACCTCAGACGCCATCCAGTCTAATTGATATTAACCCCTCCGACTCCCCGAGGGAATTCGGGGAGAGCTCGACGGCGTCTTCGGAAAAGTCGGCGGCCGACGCGTCGCCGCACTCCAAAACGACCGGCTCTTCTCGGCTCGCGGACAGCATCATAAGGCTGCACCTTAAATAAGCCCCCCTCCCTCAGCCGGCAATTCCCCGAGAGGCCGTCCTCCGAAAAAATGAACGTCTCCCCGGCGAGGCCCCGGGAGCGAGATTAATAGAACCGTCGAAACCTGCGGGGGATGTCCGCGTCCGAGACCATGGCTTTGTCGATATCTTCCTTTTTCCTTATCCTGTTTCGGAAGGCGATATTGGGCATCTGCTCGCAGGCATGCTTGAAGTTCCGGTCGTTGATGAAGGCCGCGTCCGTAGCCACGCCCTCGTAGCGGGAGATGGGCTTGGTGTAGATGTAGCCGTCGTAGAACTTGTCGAGAGTGAACGGCTCATAGCCCTGGACATAAAGGATGTCGTCCGGCGCCGTGAGTTTCCCGAAGGGCGTCCCGACGATATCGAAGCCCACGGGCCGGAGGGGACTCTCATACAGCAGGGCGTCGATGACTCCGCCCACGGGGTAGAATTCGTCCTCATAATTCTTGTCGCTCCAGGGCGAATGGAGAAAGATGCTGAAAGCCCGATCGCCGATCTTTTTCCAGACGAGAGTCCCCATGCGCGTTTCGAGGTAGCGGACAACCTTGCCCTCCCGGATGACGGGCTGGAGGTAGCGGGTGAAGGCGTGGTGGCTTCCCGAGTAAACGAGGGCCTTCCGGCCCTTGTCCACGAACTCTTTGAGGATGACGCCGGCCATAAAGGCGTCGCTGCCTCCTTCGAACCACACCTTCTTCATGACCTCGGGATCGTTCCTGTCCTCTTCGGTCTTGAGCAGGCTCCAGTCCTGCCGGGCGTTGAGGTTCACGACCCGGAAACGCGGCGCGCCTTCCGGCAGAGACCGGTTGAATGTCCAAGCTGCCCGGTAGATGTCCATGTATTCGACATAGCCCCAATAGCAGGCGAAATGGAGCATGATGTCCCTGGCCAGGTCGGCGTCATAGGTTTCAGCCGTGATCAAGGCTTCCGCCCTCGGCTGTTCGTGGTAGACGCCGAACTCGATGCCCAGGTCGAGAACGCCGGACGCGTAAAGCCGCGGGATGAGCCTTTGGACAAGCTCGGCGTCGTGCTTGATGCGGTGGTACTCGCCCAGGAAGACGATGTCATGGTCCTTGAACTTCCCGGCCACGTAGTCCTCCGGCGTTTGGTAGTTGTTCTCGAGATAGCCGAGAAGCTCGGCCTTGAGAGCCTCGTCCAGCGCCGGGAGGGGGAGTTTTGGTTCTTCCGGGACCTGGGCCTGCGGCGTACGGTTCGAGAGGCCGGCTCTCGGACCGGAGATCAAGAGGGCTGCCGTCAAAAGCGCCCCGATTATCATGAGCGATTTTTTCATGCCTAGCAAAAACGGGGTCGCGTCTACACTTTCCACTTTTTTGAGCACCCCCCTTCTCAAAGGGGGTGTGCTATCGCTCGTTCATTTCGTCTCTTGAGAATTTTCGGCCGGGGCGCGCGTATTCGAGCGAGCGCATCAAGGCTTTATAAGCCGCCGCCGTTTTTCTCAGGCCGGGACGTTTTTCGAGGAGGCGCAGGATGTCGGCCAAGTCCTTCTGGCGCTTGCTCATCCTACGGGAAGCGTCCTCGTGCGCCCAGATCTTGCCCTGTAGCACATCCTCGACGGCAGCGACCTTCATCCTGTAGCCCAGAACTGTTTTCAGTCTGCCCCTCGAGATGAAGGGCTGGTAGCGCTCGTCCGTCTGGAGCTGGATCCTGAGGTCCGAGCCAGAGGCGGAAAGATTGATGCTGTGTTTGAAACCCTTGGCCTTAAAGCCGGCTTTTTTAGCCGCAAGGCAAAAATCAGCAAGCTTCCTTGAGCTCACCACCAGATCCAGGTCGAGGCTGACAACCGGCTCAACATAGGCGTTGACCGCCAGCCCGCCGATAACGCAATAAGGAGTTTTTGTCTTTGCCAGAAGGGAGAGAATCCGCTTCAGAACGTCCCCGCCTCTCCCCGCTACGGAATTGAAAAATTCTCTTCTGGTCATGCCTGTTCCCTTTTTATTTTATTATAGCACACCGGAGTGCGGCGACGCGCTGCGGCGCCCAAAATGCATCCTCCCTCGAGTGCGCTTTCCCGGATCAGAAATGAACGGCAAGCCGTCTTATTTGGAGTGCGGCCTCATGAGGCCGCTTTCAAAGCGGCGACGCGTCGCCGCACTCCAAAAAAGAACGCACCTGATCGTACTCCAAAAAGAGCTAGCTGATCTCGTCCCAGAGACGGAGGCCGGAGACGGCGGAGAAATGCGCATCGTATGTCACGAGGACGGAGCCGGTTTCAAGCGCCTGAGCGGCGATCCAGACGTCGTTCGTAGGAATCGGCCGGCCGGCTTTTTTGAGCGCCGCCTTGATGAGGGCGAAGTA
This sequence comes from uncultured Eubacteriales bacterium, assembly GCA_964521765.1. GTDB lineage: Bacteria > Acidobacteriota > Aminicenantia > Aminicenantales > JAFGAV01 > JAFGAV01. The sequence goes on along the minus strand of CAZFTV010000116.1, from coordinate 808 downwards.
CTCGGCGGTCTCCCGCGTGGCGTTTAAAACGCTCACGCTGGGCTTGGCTAAAAATCTGTCAAGAAAATCCCGATTCCGCTTTTCCCTTACCCCCAGGCGAAAGCCCGCCAGAAGCTCTCCAAGGACGAAAATTGACATCGCGACTCTGTCCGCTCGGCTTAAAGCCCTTAAAACCTTCTCATCTCCGGCGAGAAACCGGATATAAGCGTTCGTATCGAGGAGGACCGATCTCATCGCCAGTCCTTCGCGTCCACAGCCTCAAGGTCGGCGATGGTCTTCATAAACTCCGATGCTTCTTTGTCGTTCCAGACGCCGCACAAATCAGCGAACTCGCTCCGTTTGTCCGGCGGCCGCTCCCCTAAACCGAGCGCCCTGGCGAGGAGTTCTTTCACGATTTTATTGACGCTTTTCCCCTCTTTTTTTGCTCGCTCCAAAATAGCTTTTTCGGTATCCGCCCCAATGCCGTGGATGCTGATCGATCTCATGGGCTTAAAGTCCTAGTTTATGCTTCATTATTTGATTCATATTGAATTAAAATATAATTCACTCCAGCGTCGAAGTCAAGACCTAAAACGGGGTTGCGTCACCACTTTCTACTTCTTGTCTCTTTGCTCTCTTCGCAAGACAAGTCATGCCTGCAGCCGTGCCGGCATTGAACGGCAAGCCGTTTTCATAAAAAGCGGCGTCGCGGCGCCCAAAAGGCATCCTCCCCTGGGTGCGCTTTCCCGGATCTGAAATGAACAGCGAGCCGTCTTTTTGGAGTGCGGCCTCATGAGGCCGCTTTCAAAGCGGCGACGCGTCGCCGCAC
>CAZFTV010000115.1:0-6477 GCA_964521765.1 uncultured Eubacteriales bacterium | reverse complement strand
GTGGATTTCGACCGTCTCTCGGAAGGCGGCGTCAGCGCTTCCAGCTTCGGGATCGTCCTCGGCACGCGGCTCATCCTCTGGCCGGACCGCCGCAGGCCGAGGCTGTGGATCTGTCGCTTGATCCTGGTGATGCGGTCCTGGATCCGTCGGCGGTCTTCCTCGAGCTTCTTTTCCCCGGGTCCCCGGGTGCGGATGCCGGCGCCGGGCTGAGAGAGGGCCTTCCCCTTGCCCGTCAGCCGCGGAAGCTGGTACATCAGGCGGGCCAACTCCACCTGGAGCTTGCCCTCGCGGGAAGCCGCCCGCCGGGCGAAAATATCCAGGATGAGCTGGGTCCGGTCGATGACCTTGAGGGGCAGGGAATCCTCGAGGCTGCGCTGTTGCACGGGCGTCAGGTTGTGGTCGAAAACAACGGCGTCGGCCCGGAGCTCCACGGCCATGAGCGCCAGCTCCCGGACTTTGCCCTGTCCGATGAAGGTCCGGGGGCTGGGCCTGAACCGAGACTGGCGGACCCGGTGGACGACTTCCGCTCCAACGGCCCTGGCCAGGCCGGCCAGCTCATCGAGGGAATCCTCGGCTTCGGCCTTCTCCCGGGCCGATAGGGAAAGGCTGACGAGGATCGCGCGGTTCATCTATATCCGACGACCCCTGAGGTGATCGTCCACGGCCGGATGGTCGTCCGCTTGGAACCAGACGATGTCCTTCATCTTCCGGAACCAGGTCATCTGGCGCTTGGCATACTGCCGGGTGTCCCTCTTGGTCAGGGCAACGGCCTCGGGCAAGGACAGAGCCGCGGCCAGGAATTGAAGCACATGCCGGTAGCCGAGAGCCCGAAAGGGAGGCGCGTCCCGGCTGAGGCCTCCGGCCGTCAACGCTTTCACTTCTTCGACGAGGCCGCGTTCGAACATCCTGTCCACCCTGAGGTCAATTCTCCTGTTGAGCTCCGGACGCTCCAATTGTAAACCAATTCGTGCCTGCTGGAAATCCTCGAGAGGCGGCTTTGTCCAGAGGAAGTGCCGGGACATCGGGATTCCGGTCAGGGCGAAGACTTCCAGAGCGCGGACAATCCGGACCCTGTCCCGGGGAGTGATCCGCCGGGCGTACTCGGGGTCGATGTCCGCCAGGCGTCGGTGAAGGCTCTCCACGCCCAGGTCTCGAACCTCTTCCTCGAGCTTCCGCCGCAGGAGCCGGTCCCGGCCCGGGCCCGGAAAAAGGCCGTCGGTCAAGGCCTGAAGATAAAGCCCGGTTCCCCCGACCACGATGGGCAGGCCTCTCCGGGAGTGGATGTCACGGACAGCTTCTGACGCCAGCCGGGCGAAATCCGCGGCCGTGAACTGGGTTTCCGGGTCGAGAATGTCCAGGAGGTGATGGGGGATTTCCTCTCTGTCTGCGGCCGCGGGCTTGTCCGTACCGATATCGAACCCCCTATAGACCTGCATGGAATCGGCGTTGATGATCTCCCCCTGGAAGCGGCGGGCCAGGAAGAGGGCCAGGGAGCTCTTGCCAACGGCGGTCGGGCCGAGGAGGATGAGGACGAGCTTGGGCCTATGTTGCAAGCGTCACCAGGAACCAGGCGGCCAGAAGCGTCAGGAAGAGGAGAAGTCCTAGAAGCTGGCGGCGGGAGAGCGTCGGCCCCGTCATCGTTCCAGGGCTCTGACCAGAGCGGCTTCGTGCTCGTGGCCTAACGTTCGTTTGACCATGAGGACTTCCGCCGCCAGGATCTCATCCAGGATGCGGAATAGGTTCTTGCCGTCTTCCTCCCGGAAAAGACCGATGTGACCGCGCAACAGCGCCTTGACCTCCGGGCAGCCGTCGGGGTTGAGCGTCACCTTGGGCAATCCCGGCCCGAGCCAGCCGTTGACCTCATCCAGGGCTTTGCTCATGATGCTCATGGCCACGGGACCCACTTCCTTGGAGACATAGCGGAAAATCACGCTGGCCTTGTGCTTGAAGTGAACGAGAATTTTATCGTAATCGGTGAAGGAGAAATCGGCCGGCGTCTTGAGATGGGGACGGGCGGCGGCCGGACCGGCCAGGCCCGTGCAAGCCAGGGCGAAGAGGGCCTTGATCGTGTCGCGCCGGGACAGGTAGCTCTGGGACAGGACCTCCTCTACGGTCCGTCCCTCGGACAGGAGGTTGAGGAGGTATCGTTCGTGCGGCTGGAGGGCGGCCGGGCCGAGGTGAGCCGGGAAAAAGGCTTGCCAAGGGTCCTTGGCCCCGGCGAGCCATTCCTCCATTCCCTTGAGGCGGGTCATGAGCCGGATGCCTTCCAGGACCATGTCGGGAGTGGACATCCCGGTCAGGAGAAGGTCGAAGTCCTGAGAGGAGGCCGGGAGGAATTCGAAGCGGCCGTCGGCCCATTCGAACATCTCGGCCAGCGAAGCCAGGAAATAGGCCTCCAGCTCGCGCCACAGAAGCGCGGAGTCGGGAATTTCCTGCCGGGACAGGACTTTGACAAGCGGCTCGGACTCATCGACCGTTCGGCTTTGCAGGCGTCGAGTTCGGGCAGGGGTTATCAAGCCCCGCGCGCCGAGGTGCTTCAGAAATCGCGGCTCATCCAGCGATTCGCGGTCCAGGGCGAGAAGCCCCTTGATCAGGCACAGCCTTTTCTCCTCCCGTCCGCCGCTGACGACGAGAATTCCTGATTTTTTCTGCAGCCACAGACGGTGGAGGATCTGAGGCAGCGGGATATCGCTCAGACGGCCCTCGACCGGGATTTCGTCCATGCCCTAAATGTATTGACCTCGAGCGGACGTGTCAACTCGCAGCCTGCGCCTCGTGTCCCGTCTCATGACCCAACTAGCGGCGGGCAAGGGCCAAGCCCAACCCGCCCAGGCCGACGGACACCGCGGCGAGGAGCAGCCAGGAGAGAAAGGAAACGAGGAGGGCTTTCTTCATCTCCAGGCCGAGGACGGCCGCCAAGCCGTAGGACAGAATGCCGAATGTCCACAGGTGGAAGAAGTCAAAAGGACCGAGCGCCAGATAGAGAAAGGAACGCGGGGCGAGGCCCGGGAAAAACATCGCCGGACCCGTAGCGACCAGTGCGGTTTTTTTCATGAAAACCACGCCCAGGCGGACGGCTGTCCCCAGAAGACTGTCCACCAAGCGGGCGTGAAGATAAACGGACAGGATCTTATGGAAATCGCCTCGCGGAGAAAACAGGCGTCCCACGAGGAAGAGAACCCCGCTGGCGACGAGGACGAGGGCCGTCAGGGAGATGAGCCCGAGGACAACGGGGATGACCAGCAGCCACTTGGGCATCTGGCTCAGATCCGGCGCTGCCTGCCCCTCCGACTGAAAATGGGCCAGGGCTTCCCGCGAGGCGTACGGCATGATGAGGATGGTGTGCAGGGTCAGGGCGATGAGGGTGACCACAAGGGCGTCCAGCCAGACCGGCTTTTGGGCCACGGACTGGAGCGTCGCCCGAGGCTCGAAGAAGACTCCCTGGATCCTGGCGGGGAGGTTCATCGGCTATCTCCTTTCTTCTTTTTCGACCCGGCCGTCGCGGATGTGGATGATGCGCTGTGTCCGTTCCGCCACCTCTCGATCATGGGTGACGACGATGATGGTGTTTCCCCCGCCATGGAGCTTGTGAAACAGGCCCAGGATCTCCCGGCCCGTCCGGGAGTCCAGATTTCCCGTCGGCTCGTCGGCCAGAAGGAGGGAGGGCTCGTTGACCAGAGCCCGGGCGATGGCCACTCGTTGTCGTTCTCCGCCGGATAGCTCGGCCGGACGATGGTTCTGCCGGTCGGTCATTTCCACCATGGCTAAGGCAGCCCGCGTCTTTTCCTCCCGTTCGCTCCGGGGGGAGCCGCGGTAGATGAGGGGCAGTTCCACGTTGCGGAATGCCGTGGCCCTAGGCAAAAGGTTGAAGACCTGGAAAACAAACCCGATCTCCCTGTTGCGGATATCGGCCAGCTCATTCTCGGACAGGTCGCTGACCGTCTTGCCGTTGAGAAAATATTGCCCCCTGGTCGGCGTGTCCAGGCATCCGAGGAGATTGAGCAGCGTCGATTTGCCCGAGCCCGAGGGCCCCATGATGGCCACGAACTCGTTGCGGAGGATAGTGAAGCTCACGTCTCGAAGGGCGGAGACCTCCTGTTTCCCGAGCTGGTAGATTTTCCACAGCCCCTCGGCCCGGATCAGGACGCCGTTCGTCTCGCCCGGCGAGATCATGACGCGGTCTTGCCGGCTGGCTGTTCCGGCTTGATGACAGCCCCGTCCTTCAGCTGGCGAAGGGCGCTGTAGGGACCGACGACGACCTCGAAGCCCTCCTCCAGTCCCGAGACGATTTCGATCATCAGGTCTCCGGCTATGCCCTTGACGATCGGGACGAACTTCACCCGGCCGTCCTTCTGGACCACGTACACGCCCTCCTCTTCGGCCCTGTTCCTGGATTTTCGGTCGGAGGCGTCCTGTTCCCGCTCCTGAAGAACAAGCGCGGAGATGGGGGCGGCGAGAACGTTCTTTTTCTCGGCCGTAATGATATCGGCCGAGGCGGACAGTCCGGGACGGAGGCTCGAGGGAGGATCGTCCAGAGTGACGACGACCTTGAAGTCCCTGGACTCCTGGGTTGATGAGGAGGACGTTCCCAGCCTCTGCAGGGCGGAGCTGCCCACCTCGGTCACCCGACCGGTGATGACCCGGCCGGGCAAGGCATCGACGTGGACCTCCGCCATCTGACCGAGCTTGACATCGACCACGTCGGTTTCGTCGACCTGGATTTCGACCTCCATGATCGACATATCGGCGAGAGTCATGAGGACCGTTCCCGGGTTGTTCATGGTGCCGATGATGGCCACCTCGCCCTCTTCGACGCGGAGGCTGGTGACGACGCCGTCGAGGGGCGCGCGGAAATCCGTCTTGCTCAGGGAGTCCAGGGTGATGCGCAGCGAGGCCTCGGATTGCTCGATCTGGTGACGGATGGAATCATGCTGGGCGAGGGAGATGTCATACTGGACTTTAGCCGCTTCCATCTGTTCCCGCGAGATGAGCTGGCTCGAGAACAGCTGTTTCTGCCGCTCATAGGCGGCCTGGTCCTGGTCCCTTTTGACCCGGGCTTTCTCGAGCTCGGTTTGATAGAAGCGGATGATGGCCCGGTCCCGATCGGCATTGGCCTCATACTGAGTGGAATCCAGGGCCAGGAGGAAGTCGCCCTTCCTGACCATCTGGCCTTCCCGCACGCCGATGCTGGCGATCCGTCCCGGGACATGGGCGCTGATGTCGACGCTCTTCCTCGGCCTGACTTCGCCCGAGGCGGAAATGATTGAAATCAGGTCCCGGGCGGAGACTTTTTCCAGATTGACCTTCACCGGGCTCTCACTCCTTGAGCGGAGGTTAAAGAGGATGATGATCCCCAGGAACAGGACGACTCCGGCGGTGATCAGCGCCTTTTTGCGGCGTTTCCAAAAACTCGGCTGGTCGGGCATGGGTCTAACCTTTCGGGAAGCTCATCTTAGCTTACTACGAAAGAAAAGGCAAAGAGTTGGGCTTTTAAGCGTTCCTCGATAAATGGAAACGCCCGGCGGGAGGAAAAAATCTCATCCTCCCGTGCGCGCCGGTTGCCGGGCGGGGGAGAGAGTTGATAAGATACAGGCATGTCGGACTTCGGGGACCATATCGAGGCCGCGCGCGAGGCGGCGCTCGATCTGTGTTACGTGGCCTGCTGCCGTTTCGACGGATTTTGGGAGATGAAACTCCACCCCTGGGATGTCTGCGCCGCGGCGTTGATCGTCCGGGAAGCGGGCGGACGGACAACGGATTTTCAGGGTGGAGCTTTCTCGAGCACATGCCGCCATGTCCTGGCCTCCAATGGCTTCATTCATGAACGGATGCTCGAGGTTTTGGACCTCGACGTCGCCGAAGGGGGGGTACGAGATGGCTCGTGAACGCAAGACCCGCGGCCGCGCCGGGCTCGTCCGCGCCGCGTTGATGGCGGTTGTGATTCTGCCCTGGTTTTATGCCTGCCCTCCATCCGGCCCGAAGCTGATCCCTCCCCAGCCCGTTCCCGGGGCCGAAGAGCCTCCTGCCGCCCCGGAAGCCGATGCGCCGGAGGAGGAAGTTCCGCTTCCGGAGGAGAAAACAGGCGAACCCGGACCCGGCGTCCCGGAGCCGGCCGACTTTGAGTCGCTCCACCTGCTGACCGTCCAAAGCAACACGGCCTGGACGGACTCGGGCCTGGAGGTGGAAGAGGGGCAGAGGCTGTTCATTCTCGCGGACGGAGTCGTCTCCCTGCAGAAGGGCAACCCCACGGCGGTCTGCGGTCCCGATGGTTACGGGTTGAAGACCGTTCAACAGCCTCTTCCCGACCACAACATAGGATCCTTGATCGGCAAGGTGGTTCTTCTCCTCTCCGTCTCCACCGATCCCCAGACCGGAAAAGAGGTCCGTGACGAGTTGGTCAGGATTATTCCCCTCGGCCGCGTCGGGGAGGTGACGGTTCCCATCCGGGGACGCCTTTACTTGGGAGTCAACGAGATG